>DASZQC010000057.1:0-23739 GCA_035549815.1 Dongiaceae bacterium | reverse complement strand
AATGCGATAGCACCGCGTTTCCGCCGGGAAGCACGCTATATAGGGGGAATGGGGGAGGCGAGAGCATGAGCAGGATGAAAGCGAATTTCCGGCGTCTGGCGGCCTATAACCGCTGGGCCAACCAGACGCTTTACGAAGCGGCGGGGCAATTGTCGGCGGCTTCGTTCGCGGCGCCGCGCGTGGGTTTCTTTCCGTCGCTCTCGAAAACACTCAATCACATCCTGGTCGGCGACACGGTGTGGATGGGTCGCCTCGAAGGGACTGGCGCGCCGGGCATCACGGCCCTGGACCAGACCTTGCACGCCACTTTTGCGCCGCTGGCCCAGGCGCGCGCCGCGATGGATGAGCGCATCGTGCGCTTCGCCGACGGCTTGACCGATGAGCGCCTGGGCGAGACCCTGTCCTACCGGAGCATGGCCGGCACGCCGAACCAGGCCGCCATCGACCAGGTGCTGACGCATGTCTTCAACCACCAGACCCATCATCGCGGGCAGGCCCACGCCATGCTCTCTTCCACGGAAGTGACACCGCCGGTACTGGACCTGATCTATTTCTTGAGCGATCACCCCGACGTTGCCGCGTGGCGTTGATAGCCGGTTCAAATATTCAATCAGGAGCATTCATCATGGATTCCGCGCTCGCCTTTCCCATTCTCAGCATCCTCGGCGCGCTCGCCATCGGCGCGATGAGTCCGGGGCCGAGCTTCGTCATGGTGGTGCGGATGTCCGTGGGCTCGTCGCGGCGCGACGGCCTCGCCGCGGCCCTCGGCATGGGCTTTGGCGGGCTGCTCTTTGCCGCCTTGGCCCTGGGCGGTCTGCAGGCGCTGCTGATGCAAGTGACCTGGCTCTATCTGATCCTGAAGGCGCTGGGCGGCGCCTATCTGATCTATCTCGGCTATCTCATCTGGCGCGGCGCCAAGCAGCCGTTGCACGTGCAGGCCAATGGCGCGGTGGCGCGGGGCTGGTGGCGATCCCTGGGCCTCGGCTTCGGCACGCAGATCAGCAACCCGAAGACCGCGATCTATTATGCCAGCATGTTCGCGGCCTTCCTGCCGCAGCATCCCTCGGCCGCCTTCTTCCTGGTCCTGCCGCCGATGATCTTCCTGATCGAGGCGGGCTGGTACACGCTGGTGGCGTTGGCCTTCTCGTCGGAGCTGCCGCGCGCGGCCTATCTGCGGGCCAAGGTCTGGGTCGATCGCCTGGCGGCGACCGTGCTCGGCCTCCTGGGCGGCAAGCTGATCCTCGAAGCCCTGCGGGCCAAGGTCTGATCCGCCGCATGGCGCGGCCCATCTTATGACCAAGTATTGGCAGAGCTGGATGATCGCGCTGGCGCGCTCTCCAAGCGTTACGCGCTGGGTGCAGGGCAACCGCGCCGCCGCAAGCCTGGCGCGGCGCTTCGTCGGCGGCGGCGACGTCGACGCGGCGATCGCGGTGGCGCGCGAGCTGGAGCAGGCGGGCTTCGCCGCCTCGCTCTATTATCTCGGCGAATATGTCCAGGACCCGAAGCTGGTCGCGGAAAACGGCCGGCAGAAGATCGCCGCGGCGGAGCAGCTTGCGGCCGCGCGTCTGCCGATCCACGTCTCGGTCGATTCGACGCAGCTCGGCTACGCCTTCGATGACGAGGCCGGGGCACAACTGGCGCTGAAGATCGGCGAACGAATCCGCGCGCTCGGACTCACCGGTGGGCATCCGCCCGTTCTGATGCTGAACATGGAGGATGCGGATTACGTCGATCGCATCCTGGCGCTGCGGGCGCGGCTGCTGGCGGCCGGCGTGCCGGTGGCGCAGACCTTGCAGGCCTATCTGAAGCGCTCGGCCGCCGACCTGGCGCCGATCATCGCCGGCGGCGGCATGGTGCGCCTGGTGAAGGGCGCCTTTGCTGATCCGGGCGCACATGCGTTCCAGAGCCGCGCGGAGATCGACGGCAATTACCTGGCGCTGGCGCAGATGATGCTGTCGCCGGAGGCGAAGGCCGCCGGCTTCCGCCCGGTGTTCGGGACCCACGACGACAAGCTCATGCCGGAGATCCGCGAACTCGCCCGCGCCAACGGCTGGAAGCCCGGCGAGTACGGGTTCGAAATGCTCTATGGCGTGCGGCCGGAATTGCAGCGGCAATTGCGCGACGCGGGCGAGCAGGTGCGGCTCTATCTGCCCTTCGGCCGCGACTGGTGGCCTTATGCCGTCCGCCGCGTCGGCGAAAGCCCGCGCAACTTCATGCTGCTGGCGCGCACATTGATCGGCGCTTGAACCCTGAAACCAAGAAAGGCGCCGATCGCTCGGCGCCTTTCGATGGAATCCTAAAGCCGTGGCGCGCTATTTCGGCGCCACCACCATGATCATCTGGCGGCCTTCGAGCTTCGGCGCGGATTCGACCTTGGCGATCGCGTCCAGATCGGCCTTCACCCTATCCAGCACCTTCACGCCCAGTTCTTGGTGCGCCATCTCGCGCCCGCGGAAGCGCATGGTGACCTTCACCTTGTCGCCTTCCTCGAGGAAGCGGTGGACGGCGCGCATCTTCACCTCGTAATCGTGGGTGTCGATGCCGGGGCGCAGCTTGATCTCCTTGACCTCGATGACCTTCTGCTTCTTGCGCGCTTCGTTCTTGCGCTTCTGCTCTTCGTATTTGAACTTGCCGAAATCGAGGATCTTGCAGACGGGCGGGGTGGCGTTGGGCGAAACCTCTACCAGATCCAGTCCGACCTCCTGGGCCATGCTGATGGCCTCTCGGGTGGACACAACGCCGATCATGTCGCCATTCTCGCCGACGAGGCGGACCTGCGGCACATTGATCTGGTGATTGACGCGCGGTCCGTCATTGCGGGACGGCGCGGGTTCCTGGGCAGGCAATCTGGCTATGGAAAGCTCCTGTAGACGTTGGCTGAAAATGAAAGCACGCAACCGAGCCTGACCCGGTTGCGCGTAAGCCATTATGCCATAGTCGTGAAAGCCGGGGGAAGGGGGTGGCGGGGGTATTTGCGCACCCCCTTCCCCGGCCATTCCGCTTCGTTAACCGCGGGTTGCCAGCCGGCCCGCGGTCCGGAAGCGGGACTTAAAGGTCGCCGGAACCCTGGTCCGGGGTGCCGTCATCGTCGCCCGGGATGATGACCGCCCCACCGGCGCCGGGCGCGTCGCCGGAACCCTGGTCGGGCGTCCCGTCATCGTCGGAGCTGCTGTCGTCGCCGGCTTCGTCCTCGCCGGCTTGGTCGTCATCGGCCCCTTCGCCCTGCTCGTCGCCGGAATTGTGGTCGTCATCGCCGCCTTCGCCGGGGCCGCTATGGTCGTCATCGCCGCCGCCCGGGCCGCTATTGCCATGCCCGCTCTCGCCATGATCGTCGCCGCTGTCATGGTCGCCGTCGCCGCCACCGTCACCGCCACCTTCGCCGCCGCCGTCACCGCCGCCATCGCCACCCTCGCCGCCATCGGCGTGGGCAAGGGCAAGGCCGACGCGATCGAGCGTCAGGGTCAAGGGCAGGGCGGCAAAGCTCAGCGCCAGGGCAGCCATGGCCACCGACTGACGCAGGCGGCGCATCCGGCTCCGGCGAATCTCGTCCGCCTGGGTTTCAGACGCCGCCGGCAAGGCAGGTGAAGAGAGGGGAAATAGCTGGTGTGACGTGGAATTCATGGTTCTATCCTCCGTGATGGGACCCGGGTGAATGACCCGACGTGACGGAGCGACCTTACCCAGGCGCGGCTGAAGCCAGGCTGAGGCGGAATTTAAGCTGGGCTTCAGGCTGGCGGTGGCAGAGTGCGGCCAGGATGAGAGACATTTCTGCAAGGATCGGCGGCACCCTGTCGTCGGCGCTTTTTCGGCGCCGGTCCGCCGCGCTGCTGGCCGGCGCCTCGGCGATCGCCCTGCTTGGCCACGCAGCGCCGGCGGCGGCCGGTTGCGCAGGTGCGCCACCCGCCGATGTCGCCACGCCCGCAGCGCTCTATGAGACCCTGCGCGACCGGACCGATGCGCAATTGCTGGCGATCGGCTTCGCGCAACAGCCCGCCGATTGCGCCTGGGTCTATGAGGTGAAGATGCTGACCGCCTCCGGCGCGGTGGTCGAGCTCGACTTCGATGCCAGGGGGCTGGACCTGATCGGCGCCCGCGGCCCCGACAACGACAAGGACGTGGCCAACCTGGTGCGCACGCTGGGCGGCGATGCCGGCAGCATTGTTACCGGCAGGGCCAGTGATGGCGGTCGCGGCGCATCGGGCAGCAGCTCGAGCGGCCACGGCTCCGGTTCTGGCAGCGGCTCGAGTGGCCACGGCAGTGGCGACGATGGCGGTGGCGACGATGGCGGCGGGGGCGACGACGGCGGTGGCGAAGGCGGCAACTCGGGCAGCAATGGGGGCGACGACGGCGGCGGTGAAGGCGGCAGTAGCGGTAGCGGCGGCGGCGATGGCGGGGACGGAGGTGGCGATGGCGGTGGCGGTGGCGGCGAAGGCGGTGGGGACGATTGATGCGCGTGCTGGTGGTTGAGGACGACACGCAGATCAGCCGGCAGCTTGTGCGCGCGCTGGAGACGCATGGCTATGTGACCGACACCGCGCAGAATGGCGAGGATGCGAAGTTCCTGGGCCAGACCGAGAGCTATGACGCGATCATCCTCGATCTCGGCCTGCCGGTGCTGGACGGCATCTCGGTGCTGCAAAGCTGGCGTCAGCAGGGCATGAAGGCGCCGGTCCTGGTGCTGACCGCGCGCAGTACCTGGTCGGAGAAGGTGAAAGGATTGCGCGCCGGCGCCGACGATTACCTGGCGAAGCCGTTCCACATGGAGGAGCTGGTCGCGCGCGTGGAGGCCCTGATCCGCCGCGACAAGGGCGCCGTGCGCACCTTGCTGACCTGCGGCGACGTGCAGCTCGACACCTCCACGGGGCAGGTGACCCGCCGCGGCGAAGCGATCCTGCTGACCGCGCTGGAGCATCGCCTGCTCGCTTACTTGCTGCATCGCGCGGGGGCCATCGTTTCCAAGGCGGAATTGACCGAGCACATCTACGACCAGAGCTTCGACAAGGATTCGAACGTCATCGAGGTTCTGGTGAACCGGCTGCGCAAGAAATTCGGCGCCGATTTCATCAAGACCCGGCGCGGCCTCGGCTACACGGTCGGCGATGGCTGATTCCAAGGCCGATCCCGCACCCGAATCTTCCACTACCGGTCCGCGCGCCCGCTCGCTGACCGCGCGGCTCACTTTGGTGGCCGCGCTCGGTGCGTTGCCGATCCTGCTGCTGGCCGGCAGCGTGCTGCTGGGGCTGTTCGCGGACCGGATCGAGCGGCGCTTCGACCGCTTCCTGACCGCCTATCAGCAGCAACTGATCGCCGGTGCGGAGATTGCGGCGGATGGCGCTTTCCATCTGGCGGCGCGGCCGGCCGATCCGCATTTCGACCTGCCTTTCTCCGGCTGGTACTGGCAGGTCAGCAGCAACGGCAAGACGCTGGCGCAATCGGACTCGGCCGGGCCGCTGCAAGGCGGCGATCTGGTGCTGGCGATGCCGGATGCGGAAGCGGCCGACCTGATCGGCCCCGGCGGCGCGAAGCTGCGCGCGGTGGCGCGCGAGGTGCGTCTGCCCGGCGCCGAAGACAGCTTCCGCATCGTGGTGGCCGGGCCGCATGCGGAGATCGACGGCGAGGTGCTGGAGTTCGGCGTGCAGCTCGCTGTCGCGCTGGGCGCGCTCGGCATCGCCTTCCTCGTCGCCACCGTCTTGCAGGTGCGCTACGGCCTGCATCCGCTGCGGGCCTTGCGCGCGGCGCTGCAGGATATCAGGCGCGGCGCCGCCCCGCGTCTGGCCGGCGGCTATCCGGTCGAGGTGGCGCCGCTTGCCGAAGAGCTGAACGAGGTGCTGGCTCATAACGAGGCCTTGATCCAGCGCGCGCGGGTGCAGGCCGGCAATCTGGCGCACGGATTGAAAAGCCCGCTGACGGTGCTGAACCAGGAGCTGACGGAGGTCGAAGGCGAGCGCGGCCAGATCCTGCGCGACCAGGTGGCGCTGATCGGCGATCAGGTCGAACGGGTGCTGGCGCGCATCCGCGCCGCCGGGCCGTTGAGCGCCGCGACGGGACGCACGCCCATCCCGCAGGTGCTGCGGGACCTGGTATTCTCCCTGGATTTGATCCATCGCGAGCGCGGCATCCGCATCACGGTGGATTGCCCGGCCGATGCGCTGTTTCCCGGCGACGGCGCCGATCTGGCGGAGATGCTGGGCAACCTGATGGATAATGCCTGCAAATGGGCCAAGGCGCGGGTCCAGGTCTCCGTCGCTTCGGAAGCGCGCAGGCTGACGGTCCTGGTCGACGATGACGGGCCGGGCATCGCGCCGGCCAAGCGGGCGGCGGTGCTCGCGCGGGGCGCGCGCCTGGACCAGAACGTGCCGGGCTCCGGCCTCGGCCTCGATATCGTGCGCGAGTTGGCGGAACTCTATCGCGGTGCGTTGCGCCTGGAGGATTCGCCGCTCGGCGGTTTGCGCGCGCGCCTGGAATTGCCGGGCGGCTGACAGCTTACTTCTTGCGTGGCTCATCCAGCGCCGCATCCGGCTCCGTACGGCCCTTGCGCATCATCTCCACTTGGCGGACCAACGCGCGCGCCGCGTTGCGCACCTCCTCCTGGAAGCCGAGGTCGCGGTCCAGCGCCTGGTGGCTGGTGGCGTAGGCATCGTAATAGCCGACATAGCGATCGATGCTCGCCGCGCCCGCCTCGATCAGGTGCATGGAGGTGAGCCAGTCGGTCAGCGCGTGGCGCACATTCTGCGCGCCCTCGGCATCCGCGTGGACGACGATCGCGAAGGCGCGGCCAGCCAGATGGCGCGGATAGTTCCAGCCGTCCAACTCGATCCGCTTGGCCTTGGCGGGATCCTTGCCGCGCGTCGAGGTGGGATCCGAATTGCCGCCATCGGCGCAGACCAGGCGGTCGATCATCAACTTCAGCACGCTCGGCGCCTGGTTCCAATGGACCGGTGTGGCGATGAAGATGCCGTGCGCCGCCACCCAGCGCGGATAGATCTCGTTCATCCAATCGTTCACCTGGCCCAGCGCATGATTGGGATAGCAGGAACAGGGCCAGTGACAGAGCGGCATGGCGGTGGAAACGCAGGCCTTGCAAGGGTAAATCACGCGCCCGTATTCCGAGGTCAGGTGGCTGAGATCGAGCAGGTCGAATTCCATGCCGGCGGTTTCGACAATCTCACGCGCCAGCCCCATCAGGCGATAGGTCTTGGACATCTCGCCGGGGCAGGTCTGGTCGCTGCGCGGCGACCCGCAGATGGCGAGGATGCGCGCGCGCCCCGTCGGATCGCGCCAGCGCACGGCCGCCTGTTCGATTGCCGCGCGCGCCGCCAGCCACTCGACCGACAGATCATAATCGGGGTCGGCATAGCCGGGGCCGGCCTTGCGCGTACGTGGCGCCTTGCGCGAATGGTCATAGGCGTCCCAGGCGATCTCGGCCAGGCGCGCCAGTTCAGTTTCTGCACTGTCGAAGCCCGGATCGAAGAAGCGGCGCCGGAAGCGATCGATGAAGACGGCCTTGTCGAGTTGCCGGCTCGGCTGGCCCTTGCGGACGTCCACGTGTGTGGAGTCCTTTTCGGTATTCGCCATGACGGCACCTCGCGAACGACCTCTCCCGATACCGCTAACCGGCGATAGGCGGGCCAGTTCCGCGCGACGGCTCCATGCGACTCGGGCCGCCGCTGCGGGGGAATGACAGGCGACTTGACCTTGCGGGACGGGGCCAACTCGGGTTCGCCCACAATTCAGCCGCTGTGACCCGGATCACATATCCCGATTTTGTTTCAGCGGTCATGGTTCGGCGGAGTCCAATGCGGCGCGGCAAATTCTGCCGCTCCGCGCACGGAATGCGTTGACGCGACCGCCGCGCGGCGCGCGACATCTTGATTCAAGATCGCGGCGCAAATGCTTGAAAAACAGTGCAGGACAGCGGTTTCTCTCGCATCGCAGCGGACGGATTTGTGACGCAAACGACTCGGATTGGTCGCATCGCGCCCCTGTGCATAACTCACGCGAAGGCTCGGAAAGGCCCACCCCGCAGGCATTTCCGCGCTGTCAGCGAACAGCGGTGAACGGCATTTGTGATGGTGCGAATCGCAAAATCAGCGTAATAATCGCCTGTTTCAACTGATCGGCCTTGTCTTTCCTGACCGGTCGTGATTCTTTCCGGGGACCGATCCCCTACTCAAAGAGAGGCTTATAACCATGGGAATCAAACCAGCCAAAGGGGCGAAAGCCGCTCCGACGACCGTCACCCAGAAGCATCTTGCCGCGGATATCGCCGCCTCGCATGAGCTGTCCAAGAAGCAGGGCGAAGCCATCATGAGCGACGTGATCGCTCTGCTGGTGAAGAACCTGAAGAAGGGTGCTCGCATCCGTCTCGCCGGCCTCGGCGTGCTGCAGGTGCGCAAGCGCGCCGCCCGCATGGGTCGCAACCCGGCCACCGGCGAAGCGATCAAGATCAAGGCGAGCAAGAAGGTCGCGTTCCGCGCGGCCAAGGAACTCAAGGAAGCGATCTAAGCTTCCGACCGGGATTGCCGCTTACGGCAATCCTGTGATCAGGGATTGGGGGACGACCGACATATCGGAACAGCCAGGGAGCGGGCGGCGCAAGACAGCCGTCACGCTCCCGATCAGGCGCGCTGAGATCGGTCGTACCCCCGGTTTCCCCATTAAAATCAGCATTTCTTGAATGACATTTTTTGAACGTTGAGCGGGCCTGGCGCCCGGCGGCGCGTTTGCGCGTTCAACGCTCCAGCACTTAGGCGCGCTCCACCAGCGACAGATGCTCTGGGTTGAAGCGGACGGCCACGCTGCTGTCCGGCGCGAAGCGGCGGCCGATCGGCTGGGTGACGAACAGCGGTCCCACCGGCGTCTCCAGCGTGTATTCCCAATGCGAGCCGAGATAGGTCGCCTTGCGCACCACCGCGCTGAGCGCCGCGCCGCCGGTACCGTTAATCGGCGCCAGATCGAGCGCGGCCGAACGTACCACCAGATGGGCGTCGCTGCCCTTGACTCGCGGGGCCGCCACCTTCAGCTCGGCATTGCCGACCCGCACGGTCGCCTGGTTGCCGTCCCGCGCGGTGATCTGGCAGGGGATCAGGTTGGCGCCGCCGATGAAGTCGGCGACGAAGGCATCGGCCGGACGTTCGTATAGGTCGGTCGGCGTGCCTTCCTGGGCGATGCGGCCCTTGTTCATGACGATGATCTTGTCGGAGACCGCCAGCGCCTCTTCCTGGTCGTGGGTCACGTAGACGGAGGTCAGGCGCAGGCTTTCCTGCAGATCGCGGATCTCTTCCCGCATGCGCCGGCGCAGCTTGGCGTCCAGGTTCGACAAAGGCTCGTCGAACAGCAGCACCTGCGGCTCCAGCACCAGGGCGCGGGCGCAGGCCACGCGCTGCTGCTGGCCGCCGGACAGCTCCGAGGGCAGGCGCTCGTCATAGCCTTCCAGGCCGACGAGGCGCAGCCCCTCGCGCGCCTTGTCCAGTTGCTGCGCCTTGCTAAGGGCGGAGCCAACGAGGCCATAAGAGACGTTCTCCAGCACCGTCATGTGGGGGAACAGGGCGTAGGATTGGAACACCATGCTGACGTCGCGCTCATTGGGCGGCAGCAGCGAGACGTCCTTGCCGCCGATCAGGATGCGGCCGCGGCTCGGCATCTCCAGCCCGGCGATCATGCGCAAGGTCGTCGTCTTGCCGCAGCCCGACGGTCCCAGCAACGTCACCAGGGTCCCGGCCTCGATGGTCAGCGACACATCCTCGACCGCGGCGACCTCGCCGAACAGCTTGTAGACCTTCTCCAGCACCACGGCGGCGGAACGGTTGGCAATACTCATGAAACAGTCTCCGGAACGGATAGGGGCGCCAGGCCACGCCGCGCCCGGCGCTGCTCCCCCACGCCAAGCTGGATCAGGCCGATCGCCGCCAGCATGAACACGATCAGCACCGAGGAATAGGCGATGGCGACGCCGAAATCGGAAATCTCCACCCGGCCGACGATATAGGCGGTGGCGAGGTTGTATTGCGCGCTGACCAGGAAAATGACGGCGCTGACCGAGGTGATGGCGCGCACGAAGGCATAGACCAGGGAGGCGACGATGGCCGGCCGCAGCAGCGGCAGGATCACCCGGCGCAGGGTGGCGAACGAGCCGTGCCGCAGGGTCAGCGAGCATTCATCCAGGCTCTTGTCGATCTGGCTCAAGGTGGCGAGCCCGGCGCGGATCGAGACCGGCATGTTCCGGAACACGAAGCAGATGACCAGGATCAGGCCGGTGCCGGTCAGCTCGATCGGCGGCACGTTGAAGGCGACGATGTAGCTGACGCCGATCACCGTGCCGGGAATGGCGAAGCTCAGCATGGTCATGAACTCGAAGGTGTTCTTGCCGACGAATTTCTGCCGGTTCAGCAGATAGGCGGTCAGCAGGCCGATGATCGCGGTCAAAGGCGCCGCGATGGCCGCCAGCTCGATGGTGGTGAAGAAGCTGGGCCAGGCGCGGCCGCTCCACACCATGCCATGCTGGCCCCAATCGATGCCGAAGGCGGTGATGTAGTGCTGGATGGTCGGCGTGTTGTTGAGGCCGAGGGAGCGGACGAACCCGCCCACCAGGATCAGCACGTAGAGGATGATGGTGAAGGCGAACCAGGGCATGGTGACGGCATAGATGCCGATGCGCAGGCCCCTGGGCAGCGCCGCCGGGATGCCGGAATCGCCCTTGCCGGTGACGGTAGTGTAGGAGCGCCGGCCGAGCCATTGCCGCTGCAGCACGAAAGCGGACAGCGTCAGGAACAGCAGCACGATGGAGAGCGCCGCGGCGCGGCCGGGATCGTTCTGCGAGCCGACGATGGCGAAGAAGATGTCGGTCGACAGCACGTCGAAATTGCCGCCCAGCACCAAAGGATTGCCGAAATCGGCCAGGCTCTCGACAAAGCCGATCAGGAAGGCATTGGCGAGGCCGGGCCGCAGCAGCGGCCAAGTCACGGTGCGAAAGGTGCGCCAGCGGTTCGCGCGCAGGGTCTGCGCCGCCTCTTCCATCGACGGGCTGATACCGTCGACCACGCCGATCAGCACCAGATAGGCGATCGGCGTGAAGGCCAGCGTCTGCACCAGCAGCAGGCCGGAAAAACCGTAGATCCAGCGGCTGGGCGGAATGCCGAGCAAATCGCTGAAGAGGACGGTGCCGACACCGCTGCGCCCGAACAGCAGGATGATGCCAAGGCCGATGACGAAGGGCGGCGTGATGATCGGCAGCACCGCCAGCAGCCGCAGCAATCCCTTGGCGCGGAAATCCGTGCGCTTGTGCAGCAGGGCGAAGGCAAGGCCGAGCAAGGTTGTGGTGATGCCGCAGGCAACCGCCAGCCACAAAGAGTTCCAGAACACGCCGCAATAGGAGCGGCCGGCGAAGCAGCCCAGGGACCAGATGTCTTCCGACGTCAGACGTGCGCCGAGCGCAGAAAGCGAGAAGCCCCCTTCCTCGCCGATGGCTGCCGCGCGCAGCACCTTGGCGACGGGAAAGAACACGAAGATGGCGATGGAGGCGACGATCAGCGTGATGGAGCCGACCAGGAACAGATCGCCGCGCATGGCGCCGCGCCGCGCCAGGCCGGCGGCCAGCAGCAGCAGGAACGAGGTCGCCGCCACCAGCGCGCCGGCGCCCATGCCCTCCTGCGGCGGCACCGGGCCGAAACTCGCCTCCAGCGACGGATACGACCAGCCATGCAGGCCGATCAGGAAACCCTGGAAGAACATGTAGCCGAGGCCGAAGGCGCCGCCGGCGGTGACGAAATAGCCGCCGCTCTTGTGCCCGAACAAGGCGGGTAGCGGCAGCAGCAATCCGATGAAAATCGGCCACAGCCAGCCATGGCCGAAGATGGCGGCCTGCAGAATCGCCGGCGCGGTCGCCGCGTCCGGATAGGCGCCGAGCCAGGAGAAGGCCCAGAAGCTGTCCGAAATCGCATACCAGGGCAGCAGCACCAGGCCGATCGCGGCGGCGATCAGCAGGGCAACGAGGTGGCGGTCCTGGCGAGAGAGTTTGGCCATGCGACGGGAACTCGAGAAACAGAACCGGCGGCGAATCGCTTCGCCGCCGGTCTTGGCTTCAGATCTTACTGTGCGCCGATCTCCTTGTCCCAGCGGCTGAGCAGACGCTTGCGCTCATCCGAGGAACCGAACTTCGCGAAATCGTAGTCGATCAGCTTGATCTCCGAGATCTTCGGCGCGGCTTCCGGCGTCGGCGCGTTCTTGTTCGACGGCACCTGGAAGGAATTGGCCTGGGCGCCCAGGGCCTGGGCTTCCGGGGTCAATGCCCAATCGTACCACTTCTTGGCGTTCTCCAGGTTCGGCGCGCCCTTGATGATGCTCATGGAGCCGACCTCGAAGCCGGTGCCTTCGCAGGGCGACACGACGACCATCGGCACGGCGGAGGTCACCGCCGGCGTCACCAAGTCATGCTGGAAGGTGATGCCGATCAGCGTTTCGCCGCGCGAGGCCGCCTGCGACGGAGCGGCGCCCGACTTGGTGTACTGGTTGATGTTCTCGTTCAGCTTCTTGAGATACGCGAAGGCCTCTTCCTCGCCCAGGATCTGCACCATGGTGGCAAGGAAGGTGTAGGCGGTGCCCGACGAGTTCGGATTGGCGACCTGGACCTCGCCCTTATATTCCGGCTTCACCAGGTCGGCCCAGCATTTCGGGCCTTCGACGCCCTTCTCCTTCAGCACGTCGGCGCTGTAGCCGAAGCCCAGCGCGCCCATGTAGATGCCGACAGTCTTGCCGTTGGCGAGCTTGTGCTGCTTCAAGGCCCAGTCGTTGAGGTCCTTCAGCATCGGCGATTCATAGGCGAGGGTCAGGTCTTCCTCGGCCGCCTGCAGATGCGGGTCGCCGGTGCCGCCCCACATGATGTCGCCCTTCGGATTGGCGGCTTCGGCCTTCACCTGGGCATAGGTCTCGCCCGAACTCTTGCGGGTCATCGACACGTTGATGCCGGTGGCCTTCTGGAACTCGTTGACCATCAACTGGCACCATTCCTCCTGCACGGAGCAATAGACGACCAGGTTGCCATCGGCCTTGGCCTGATCCGCGGCGAACAGCCCGGTCAGGCCCAGACCCGCCGCCAAAGCGGCAAACTGTAATGTGGCAGTCACAGAACGTTTCATCAAAGTCCTCCCAGACTCTTCTCACGCGATCCTCGGTGGAATGAAAATTCCATCCGAGGCATTTTTTTGACAGATATGTGACAGCGCACATTGACCGATCCGGCGGCGTCTGCAAAGAAGAAATGTTGCTGCAGTGCAGAATCGGGCAGGAAAGAAAACATGGAGTCAGGGGAATTGGGCCTGCGCTTTCGGGTGGCGCAGGGCATCGTGCGCGAGGCCGGACAAAGGGCGGCCGATCTGTTCCGCCGCCGCGACGAACTGGTGGTGGAGAGGAAAGGCCGCCAGGATTTCGTCAGTCGCGCGGACAAGGAAGCCGAGGAATTCGTCATGGGCGAAATCCTTCGCCTGTTCCCCGAGGACGGCTTCCTGGGCGAAGAGGGCGGCGCGCGCCAGAGCCGCAGCGGCGCCACCTGGATCATCGATCCGATCGACGGCACCAGCAATTTCCTGGCCGGCGTGCCGGTTTGGTGCGCGTCGCTGGGCCTGGTGGAGAAAAGCACCTCCATCGCCGGCGTGATCTACAACCCGATCACCGACGAGACCTACGCCGCCATGGCGGGCAATGGTGCGACGCTGAATGGCAGGAAAATCCGCGTCGGTCAGGCCGCCAAGGTGGACGAGGCCCGCATCATGCTCGGCTTTTCGTACCGGCGCCCGGTGGCGGAGCATGTGAAGGCGGTCGATGCCTGCCTCAATGCCAGTTGCGAATATGCCCGCTTCGGCTCCGGCGCGCTGGGCCTGGCCTATGCCGCCGACGGCCGCTTCGACGGCTATTACGAGGCGCATATCAATGCCTGGGACGTGGCGGCCGGCCTGGTGATCGTGAAAGAGGCCGGCGGCTGGCATAACGACTTCTTCGGCCCGGCGGATTCCTTCGCCAAGGGCAACGTCATCCTGGCCACCAACCCGGCGCTCAGCAAACCGCTCTCCGACCTGCTGCTCTAGAAGGGCTGCTCCGCATGGCGGAACTGCCGGTGGCGTGGCGGGGTTCTGGTCCTGGATCGCACCAGGAGCGGAACATCCATGGCCACGGCGGAAACGGTGACGGCGGATGCCCGGTCGCGCGCCCTGCGCACCGGCAGGGCGCGTGCCTCGGGCGCGGACGGTCTGCGGGCTGCCGGTGACCGCAAGAAGCGGCCTGGTCCGGCGAGCCAAAACGGGGCCGGCGTGGAAGCCGCGCAGAAAGTCGGGCTCATCTACGTCACGGAGGATACGCCCGGCCTGACGCGGCGGCGAGCCGGCACCGGCTTCGCCTATCTCGATGCGGACGGCAAAGCCGTGCGCGACAGGAAGACGCTGATGCGCATCCGCAAGCTGGCGATCCCGCCGGCCTGGGAGCAGGTCTGGATCTGCGCCGATCCGGCGGGACATCTGCAGGCGACCGGGCGCGATGCCAAGGGCCGCAAGCAATATCGCTATCACGCGGATTTCCGCGCCGCGCAGGACAATGTGAAATACGATCGGCTGCTCGACTTCGCCGCATCCTTGCCTTCCGTCCGCGCGCGCATCGATGCGGACATGGGCGCACGCGGCCTGCCGCGGGAGAAGGTGCTCGCCACCATCGTGCATCTGCTCGACACGACCTTGATCCGCATCGGCAACGCGGAATACGCGCGGAACAATGACTCGTACGGGCTGTCGACCCTGCGCCGCAGGCATGTGCGGGTGGACGGCAGCACCTTGCGCTTCCAGTTCAAGGGCAAGAGCGGCAAGACCTGGCAATTGCATGTGCAGGACCGCCGCGTGGCGAAGATCGTGCGCTCGTGCCAGGAGCTGCCGGGCCAGCACCTGTTCCAGTACCTGGATGAGCAGGGCGCGCAGCAGAAAGTGAGCTCCACCGACGTGAATGCCTATCTGCGCGAGATCACCGGGCGCGACGTCACCGCCAAGGACTTCCGCACCTGGGCCGGCACGGTGATGGCGGCTTTGTATCTGTTCCGCATGGAAGCCCCCAAAGACAAAGCGAGAAGCCAGGCCGAGGCCAAGCGACAGGCGAAGCGCGCCCTGGAAGAGGTCGCCCGTCGCCTGGGCAACACGGTGACCATCTGCCGCAAATGCTATGTGCATCCGCTGGTGCTGGAGGCACACCTGGCCGGCACCTTGCGCCTGCGCTTTGTCGCCACGCGCGAGGTGCTGCGCCCGGAGGAGGTCGCCACTTTGCGCTTCCTGCGCCGCGCGCCTAGCCCGCCTTCTCCTCCTCGGTCTGCTCGGTCGGCCGGACCGGTTGCATCGCCATGACCGAGAGATCGACATCGGCGAAGACCGGCAGATGGTCCGACGCGCGGCGCGACGATGTCTCGATCCAGGAATGGACCAGGGCATCGCCGGGCCGGCAATAGATGCGATCCAGATTGAGGATCGGCCGCATCGAGGGGAAGGTTTTCTGCATCGTGTGGGTGGGAATGAGCGTGGTGAGCGAAGACCGCACGCGCCCATGCCAATCGTTGAAATCGCCCAGCATCAGCAGCCCGCCGGTCTGGCTCTCCACAAGCGCGCGGAAGATGTTGAGTTGCGAGCGCAGCTCGTTTGGCCGCAGGCCCAGATGCGCGGCGATGACGCGGATCCAGCCATAGGGGCTTTCGATCGTCGCCTCGATGGCGCAGCGCGTTTCGCGGCGCGAGATATGCAGCTCGTGGATCTTCACGTCATGCATGGGCCAGCGGCTGATCAGCACATGGCCGTAATGACCGTCGGGCGCCACGATGGTGCGCGCCTCCGCCGCGTGGCTGCCCAGCACTTGCTTCAGCTTGTTAAGCGGCAAGGCGGTCGGCTCGTGGCCGCGCGAATCCACCTCCTGCAAGGCGACGATATCGGGATCGTGCGGCCGGATCGCTTCGATGATGCGGTCCAGGTCATAGCGCAGGTCGAGCCCGATGCCGCGATGGATGTTCCAGGTCAGGATGCGCGCGTGCTTGCGGGCCTTCGCGTGATGTTCGGTCTGCTGGTCGTTCATCGCGCTGCTTCGTTGCTTCCTCTGATCCCGTTCAACCTTTGCGCCGGCGCGGCCCGCGCCGCCGGGTGACCAGCGCCTGCAAGCCGACCGACATGCCGATGGCGGCGACCAGGACGCCGGCCACGATGGCGATGCCCGATAGGGTGGGCGCCCGCACCAGGTCGATCAGATTGTCGCCCAGCAAGGTCATCAAGCCAAGGCCCGGCGCCAGGCCCAAAGCGGTGCCGATGCTGTAATCCAGCAGTGGAATGCGGAACGCGCCGGCCGCCAGGTTGATCAGGCTGAACGGCGCCACCGGCACGACCCGGACCATGGTCACTGCCGGGATGCCGCGCCTGGCGAAGGAGCGGGTGAGGAAATTGACCCGCGGCCCGAAGAATTGGCGCAGGCCGTTCGGCCCCAGCCAGCGGCCGATGCCATAGGTCGCCAGCGCGCTGGCCATGGTGCCCGCCGCCGCATAGAGCAGCCCCGGCCAGGCGCCGAAGACGACGGCGGTGGCGGCGATCAGCACCGTCACCGGAAAGACCAGCAAGCCCGCCAGCACGAAGATGGCGATGACGGCGAAGATCGCCCAGCCGCCCTGCATGGATTGCAGCCAGCCCTCCCACAAGGCGGGATCGGTCCATGCGGCAAGCGGCGTCATGGTCCAGGCGGCCGCCAGCATCATGAACAGCAGCAGCGCCACCAGCAGGCCCAGCGTCGCCAGCAGGGGCCGGCGCCGGCTGCGGCCGAGCGCGGCGCCATCGTCCGCCAGGAACTGTGTCGGGTCGATCGGCCGCGCCGGATCGGCGATGCCCTCCAATGTCGTCGGCGCGGCCCGGCGCGACCGGTCGAAGCGGATCGGATGCAGCCGGTGATCGCGTTGCGGCAGCGCCTTGACCGCGGCGATCAGCGAGCCGGTCTTGGCCATGGCGCTCTCCACTTCCGCGATCGTCGCGCCGCAATGCTCCGCGATCAGGCGACTGCGCGCCCGGGCTATCGCGGCGCGGGTGGCGGCATCGTCTTCGCAGGCCAGGACCAGGTCGCATTCCGTGTCGGTGCCCATGGAGCGGTTGCAGATGTTGGCGGAGCCGACCCGCAGGTAACGATCATCGACGATCATCAGCTTGGAATGCACCGACACGTCGACCAGCTCTCCCGCATGGTGGATGCGCGGCGCGGCCACCAGGACCCGGTCGGCGATTCCGGCCTTGTGCAGGATGCGCATGAACCGCGCGCGTCCGGTCAGCATCACCGCCCGCTCCAGGACGCCATGATAGGAGCGCGGTGTGACGATGACCGCCTCCAGCTCCGGCCGCCGCCGCATCACCGAGGCGAGGCGCCGCGCGACCACGGCGCTGGTCAGATACTGGCTCTCGATATAGATGATGCGCCGCGCCGCGGCGATCATGTCGTGGAACAGGGTCTCGATCTCGCTGACCTCCTGGCGATCGGAAAAGGGCGGCTCGGTGCGCGCAACGCCGATCTCGACGTCGCGGAATTCCGGCGCCAGGTTCTCCGGCCAGGGGTCGTGGCCCGCCGCACATGCGACTTCCGGCAAAGCCTCGAAGGCGGCGCGTCGCCATCTTTCGCGGGCGAGTTCGCTGAGCGCTGCGGCCGCGTCGCCATCGACGATCATCTGGATGTCGTGGAACGGACGATAGGCCTTGCCCGCCGGATCGACGCGATGTCCGTTGCAGGGGTCGTGATCGCAATTGTCCCAGCGGCGGATAGTGAGATCGAGCCCGCCGGAGAAGGCAAGACACTCGTCGATGACGACGATTTTCTGATGATGCGAGGAGCCTAGCGGCACGGCATCGTCCAGGCACAGGTCGATCTGCGGCGGCATGCGCCAGCGCAGCGAGAAGGCCGGCATCACCTCGCGCTCGCTGGTGAAGAACAGCGAATAGTCCCACAGCAGGATCTTGATCTGCAGGTCCGGATTGCGGCTGGCCAGCGCGCTGAGGAACGGGCCCAGGTCGCGCGGCAGATCGTCGGCCGGCTCGCCGCTGGGCCCGCACAGCGGCGCGCGGCTGTCGACGTCCCAGCCGAGAATGTAGATCGTGTGCTTCGCCTGGATCATCGCTTGGCGCAAAGCGCCGAAATAGGCGGCGGCATCCACCAGCATCGCGGCCCGATCCGCGCGGGCGGCGCGCCAGACATTGCGCCCCGGCCGCAGCAACGTGCGCGACGGCGCGGGAGTGACCGGCTCCCGCTCGGTGGAGGGTCTCGGAGCGTCATGGGGCGACAGCGCAGTACGCGTTCTCGATACAACCGACATGTCGTTCACGGGTCCGTGTTGGGCGGCGATGCTTAGGAAACGCGCCAGAACCGAAAAAGTGCCAAATCCCGTCCGCTTCCCCGCCGGGGGGAACGCAAATCCGGGCAAGCGGTTAGAAAATCATGGCGCCCAAATGGAATGGCGGCGCCGGCGCAGTTTCATATCCCATTTGACAGCAAGGTGATGGCCATGACTTCAACGCGAAAGAGCACATTGATGCGGGCGGCATCGCTCCTGCCCATCGGCTTTACAGCGCTGGCCCTGACGGCCTGTGTCGGGGATCCGAAATTCTCCCAGAGTACCGACCATGACGGCAATTCCAGCTATCGCGCGACGGAAAACCAATCCGCGATGGTGACGCAGGACGAGATGATGGAAACCGACCTGCTGCAGCCGCGCGAGGATGAAGTGACCGACGCGGATGCCTATCCGGAGCTGGGCGTCGACCCGGCCTATGAGCCGGTGCGCGAGGCCGCGGTCGTTCCGATGCCGGCGCCCGCCAACGTCGCCATGGTGCCCGCAACGACCTATCCAAGCACCCAGACCCAGTTGCCGACCTCGCTGAGCGCGACCTCGGATTCGCGCTTCACGCAACAGGCGATGTCGGGCTCGGCGACGGAGATCGCGCTGGCGCGTGTCGCGGTGACCAAGGCGCAATCGCCGGAGGTGCGGTCGTTCGCGCAACAGATGCTGAACGACCATCGGCAGATCGCCACCAACATCGACAATTTCGCCCTGCAGCGCGGCTATGTGGTGAACTGGAGCATCACGCCGGAGCAGCAGGCGACGATCGATCGCCTGAGCGCCCTCAGCGGCGCGGCGTTTGACGACGCCTACATGCAGGAGATGGTGCGCGCGCATCAGAACACGGTCGCGATGCTGCAGGCCCAGAGCAACAGCGGCACCGAGACGGCGACCCTCGCCCGCGAGACTCTGCCGACCGTGGAGCATCACCTGATGATGGCGCGCGACATCGATGCGCGCGTGTAACGAGTCCTGAGAGGTCGTCGGGTCGAAAGACCCGATGCGAAGCGGCCGCTGCGATCCGTCGGCGTTGAACGGACCCGCAGCGGCCGTTTTACATGCCGTTCAGGCGGCTAGGCCGCCTTGGCGTGCGTGTTGCAGCAATGTCCGATCTGCTCCAGGTGGCGGTGATCGGTGCCGCAGCATCCGCCGAGCACGTTGATCTGCGGATGGCGCCGGCGCAGGGCGGCATATTCCTGGCCCAGTTCCGCCGGATTGCCGGCATCGAGATCCGGCGACTCGTTCAGCTCCTGATGGCTACGCCTGGAGGCGTTGGCGCGCAGGCCGCGCACGCGCTTGACCCAGCTTTCTCCGGCCCGTTCGGCCGCGTCCAGCATGTCGGCGAAATGGGTCGGGTGGGCGCAGTTGATCATGTAGCAGGCCGGCGACTGGTCCGTGGCGGCATCGACCTGAGTGATCGCCTGACCCAATGTTTGGCCGGTCGGCAGCATGCCGTCGGTCTCCACGGTGAAGGAGATGACCGAAGGCAGGCTGACTTCACGCGCGGCGCGGGCGATGCCGATCGCTTCCGGCACGTTGGTCATGGTGATGGCGCTGATCATCTCCGCGCCCGCCGCCGTCATGCTGGCGATTTGCGGCGCGTGATAGAGGGCGGCTTCCTCCCGGGTCATTACCTGGCCCGGATCATAGCCGTCGCCGCGCGGGCCGACGCAGCCGCTGACCACCATCGGCGAGTCGGGCGTGGCATATTCCGCGCGCAGCTCCAGCATCAGCTTGATGGCCGCGCGATTGATCACGTCGAGGTCGGCCTCGGAATAGCCGAGCTTCGCGCCCCAGTCGGGGCTGGACCGCCAGGTCGGACTTTCCAAGACGAAGCCCATCTTCCCGTCGCGCGCGATCCGCGCATAACGCGCGTAGTATTTGTGCAGCACGGCGCGGCCGCTCGGGTCGCGCAGCAGGTCGAAAGCCGCGAAATGCGGCAGCTCGATCCCTTCGAGGAAGATGAGCGAGGTCTCGATGCCGCCGTCGGACAGGAACAACCTGCCGTCAAGCTGCGGCAATAAGCGGGAAGTGGTCTGCATGGTCTTGGTCTCCATCTCTTGTGTGACGTGGTTCACAGTCAGCGCCGCCGGCGATGACCGATGGTGAGGCCGCGCGGCATCAGATCCAGCAGGTCATAGGGAATCGGCTGGCCGCCGACGTGCTGGTCCAGGCCGATGTCGCGCAAGTCGTGCTCGGACAGCATAAGAGTTTCAGGCAAACGTCGGCCGTGACGGCCGAACAAGCCTGCAAAGGCCGCGCCGATGGCCTTGGCGGCGGCATTAACGATTGTTGCAGCGGGAGCGCCGACGGCGCCCGCCGAAAGGGATTCGGTGCGGAAAAACATGCGGTTACCTGCGGAAATAAAAACGCGGCCCCCGGCCGCGCATGCAGCGATGAGATAATCGCTCCCGTTGTGGACTTGAATGACCGATCCACCGCCTTTATTGACCAAGTGGCGGGGTGACGTCTTGCAGCGAGCCTGCAGGATTTCAGGAGAATTGATGGACGCGCTCTCGGACGTGTTGCAGACGGTACGGCTGACCGGCGGCGTGTTCCTGGTCGGGAAATTCACCGCGCCCTTTCGCTTCCTGTCGCTGGTCGAGCCGCACGATTGCCGGCCTTATCTGACCAAGGCGGTGCAGCTCGTCGCCTATCACCACGTCGTCGAAGGCGACATCCTGGTCTCGACCGAGGATGGCGAGACGATCGAGGTGAAGGCGGGTGAGACGGTGCTCCTGCCGCGCAACGATCCGCATTGGGTGGCGAGCGCGCGCAACGTGGCGCCGACCAACATTGGCCCGCTGGTGCAGCGCGGCGCCGATGGCAAGCTGGCGCAGATCGAATTCCGCGGCGGCGACGGGCCGACGGCCAGGCTGATTTGCGGCTTCCTGGGCAGCGATCAGTTCCGCAATCCGGTGATCGAGACTTTGCCGCGCCTGCTGAAGATCGCCACCACGCCGGATGGTGCGGAAGGCCTGCTCGAAACCTCCGTGCGCTTCGCCGCGCAGGGCCTGCGCCGGGGCGAGTTCGGCGATGCCTCCATCATGTGCAAGCTGTCGGAGCTGCTGTTCATCGAGGCGGTGCGCCGCTACGTGGCCGCGGCGCCAAAGGGCGTGAGCGGCTGGCTCGCCGGCATGCGCGATCCGGCGGTGGGCAAGGCGCTGGCCCTGATCCATGGCCGGCTCAACCATCCCTGGACAACGGAAGATCTGGCGGCTGAAGTCGCCTTGTCGCGCTCCGCCTTCAACGACCGTTTCACCGCGCTGATCGGCGTGCCGCCCAAGCGGTACCTGCTGCAATGGCGCCTGAAGGTGGCGCAGGAAAAACTGCGTGACGGCGCGCTCTCCATCGCGCAGGTTGCGCACGAGGTCGGCTACGAGGCGGAAGAGGCCTTCAACCGCGCCTTCAAGCGGGAATTCGGCCTGCCGCCCTCGGCCTGGCGCAAGCGGGCAGCGCAAGACAGCAACAACTCCGGAGCAGTTCATTGAAATCAGATTGTGTTCGTGCGCCGCTGCTGGAGACGGCGCGCCTGGTCCTGCGCGCGCATGACGGCAACGACCTGGAGGCGGTTTACGCCATGTGGAGCGACCCGCATGTGGTGCGCCACATCACCGGCAAGCCCTCCACGCGCGAGGAGTGCTGGGCGCGGATCCTGCGTTATGCCGGACTGTGGCCCGTCGTCGGCTATGGCTATTGGGCGGTGGTGGAGAAGGCAAGCGGCCGCTTCATCGGCGATGTCGGCATCGCCGACTTCCGGCGCGAGATGTCGCCGCCGCTCTATGCGGCGCCGGAAGCGGGCTGGGCCCTGACGTCATCGGCGCAGGGCAAGGGCTTCGCGACCGAGGCGATGAAGGCGGTGCTGGGCTGGGCGGACCGGAGCCTCGATTTGGCGCGCGTCACCTGCATGCTGGACGAGAGCAACGCGCCCTCGGTCAATGTCGCGCGCAAATGCGGTTTCGCGCCCTATGGCAGCGCCGAATACAAGGGCCAGCCCTCTTTGCTGTGGGAACGCAAGCGCGGCGGCTGGGCGCTAGACGGCGGGCGATAGCACCACGCCATGCAGGATCGCGACATAGTGCGTCGCGGCGCCGGCGAGCACGAAGCCGTGCCAGATCGCGTTTTGGAACGGCAGGCTGTCCCACACATGGAACAGCACGCCGACGCTGTAGAACAGGCCGCCCAGCACGATCAGGGAAAAGGTCTGCGGGCCTAGCGTGGTCAGCAACGGAAAAATCGCGGACAGCCCGATCCAGCCCAGCAGCAGATAGGGCGCAACGGTCAGCGTGCGCAGGCCGCGCGACGGCATCCAGAATTTCAGCGCCATGCCAATGAGCGCCAGCCCCCAGATGATCGCCGTCAGGCCGATGGACCAGCCATCATCCCACGACAGCAGGGTAAAAGGCGTATAGCTGCCGGCGATCATGGCGAAAATCGCGGCATGGTCGCAGCGGCGCAGCACCGGGCGGCACCAGTGCTCGCGCACCAGGTTATATATTGCGGAGCAGCTCAACATGGCGAGCAGGCCGGCGGCATAAAGCAGGATCGCGGTCAGCTTCAGCAAATCGCCGGACTGGAGGCTGAGCGTCACCAGGGCGAGGGCGGCGGGGATCGACGCGCTGACGCCGATCACATGGATGAACTTGTCGGCCGCCAGCTCGGCCGTGCTCTGCGGGCGGCACGGCTCGACAAGGTTGGCGGCATTCACGCTGCGGCCGACAAAGTGCGAAGCGTCCATGGGGAAAACAAAACAAATCCCTGTTTTCGGTTCCCGCCCGCTTCGGAGAATCCCATTCAGGGGCCCTGCGAGCACTGGAAGTCAATGGGTTACAATCCTATCTTAGACTTGCTGTGCCGGTTTTTTTGAGGAGCATTTGCATCATGAACAAAGCCGCCAA
Organism: Dongiaceae bacterium; assembly: GCA_035549815.1. GTDB lineage: Bacteria > Pseudomonadota > Alphaproteobacteria > Dongiales > Dongiaceae > Dongia_A. The sequence goes on along the minus strand of DASZQC010000057.1, from coordinate 471 downwards.
GATTCCCGGCCCCGACCATCCGATCGCCATTACGCCGACCAAAGGCCGCGTCGTCGTCCGCTTCGGCGGCGAGGTGGTGGCCGACAGCACCCACGCTTTGACCCTGAAGGAAGCCAGCTATCCGGCCGTGCAATACATCCCGCGCGGCGATGCCAGGATGGCGCATTTCGCCAAGACCGCGCATGGCACGCATTGCCCGTACAAAGGCGATGCCAGTTATTTCACGCTGCGGTCCGAAAGCGGCAGCGCGGAGAATGCGGTGTGGAGCTATGAGCAGCCGTTTTCCGCGGTGAAGGAGATCGCCGGCCACCTCGCCTTCTATCCCGACAAGGTCGAGATCGAGGTGAAGAACTAGCCGCACAAAAAAGCCGCGGGCGTTTCCGCCCGCGGCAGGGTGGCAATCATCCAGGGATCTAGTTGCTCGACGGAGCCGGCGCTGGTGCGGCCGGCGCCGCGGGCGCATCAGGCGCC
>DASZQC010000056.1:0-5914 GCA_035549815.1 Dongiaceae bacterium | reverse complement strand
CCCTAGTTCAAGAGGGGCGCACCCGGCAGGCGCTGGCGCGACTGGGCGACCAGTTCCGGCGCCACGCCGTGCTCCTCGGAAAAGCTCTGCAGCAGGGGTTCCCAGGCCAGCAAATAATCCAGCACCGCGCCGAGCGAGGCCGGTTCTGTTGCAGTGCGGCGCAGACCGCCGGGCGTCAGGCCGGTGAGGTTCAGGAACCGTACCAGGCGCTCCTCGTCGCTGGCCAGCCAGGCGAGGGCCTGCAAGGCCACCGTGTGCGGATCCGGCAGGGCTTCCTTGGATTTCATATATTCATGCTACGCCTCGGCGGCGCGGAATGCACCCCTCAACCGCGCTTGCCGCGACGGAGCAATGGACCTAGACTTTCGGATGTATATGCGGGTTCGGGGCCCGACCTTCACGGATCAGGAGAAGGAGGCGCGCGCATGATCATCGCCAATATTTTACAAGGCAAACCGCAACGCATGATCACCGTGGGACCGGAGCAGACGCTGCAGCAAGCGGCGGAGATTCTGGGCCGCGAGCGGATAGGTGCGCTGCTGGTGCTGAAGCCCAATGGGGACATTGCCGGCATCATCTCGGAGCGCGACATCGTTCGCGCCGTCGGCGCCAAGGGCGCCGACATGCTCACCCGCCAAGTCGCGGAGCTGATGACCAAGGACGTGCAATGCTGCTCGCCGGAGGACACGGTCGACAGCGCCATGGCGCTGATGACCGAGCGGCGCTTCCGCCACTTGCCGGTGCGCAGCAGCGGCAAGATCGTCGCCATGATCTCGATCGGCGACGTGGTCAAGAAAAAGGTCGAAGAGGCCGAGGCCGAAAGCCAATCGCTGCGGGAATATATCGCGCACGGCTAGCGCTCCCGGCCCTTGGCCTAGGGCTTCCGGCCGTTGGCTTTTGGCATCCAAGCTTGCTTACCGGCGGCGCGCTCTGCGCGCCGCTTGTCTTTAAGCGGTTGGGCGCTTTGCGCGCCGCTTGTGTTTCGGCGAATGGATGGGTTAGCTAGATTCGCGCGTTTCCGGGCGGCCAAGGGAAGGGGACCGCCTTGAGGAAACCTCGAATGAAACAACGTTTCGCAGGGGGAAAGGCGATCAAGCCGCTCTGCCCTATTGGGAGGATCCGAACATCATGAAAAGAAGAGCCTTCATCGCCGGCGCCGGTCTTGGCGCCGCGGCAGCCGCGACCACCATCGCCGCGCCCGCCATCGCCCAGAGCGCGCCGGAGGTCAAATGGCGCCTCACCTCCAGCTTCCCGAAGAGCCTGGATACGATCTATGGCGCGGCGGAAGACGTGGCGAAATATGTCGCCGCGGTCACCGACAATAAGTTCCAGATCCAGGTCTTCGCCGCGGGTGAGATCGTGCCCGGCCTGCAAGCGCTGGACGCCGTGCAGGAAGGCAGCGTCGAAGCCTGTCACACGGCAAGCTATTATTACGTCGGCAAGGATCCGACCTTTGCCTTCGGCACCGCGATTCCCTTCGGCCTCAATTGCCGCCAGCAGAATGCCTGGATGCATCGCGGCGGCGGGCTGGAGCTCTTCCGCGAGTTCACCAAGGACTACAACGCCGGCTTCATCCCCTGCGGCAATACCGGTGTGCAGATGGGCGGCTGGTACCGCAAGGAGATCAAGACCGTCGACGATCTGAAAGGGTTGAAGTTCCGCGTTGGCGGCTTCGCCGGCAAGGTGCTGGCGAAACTCGGCGTGGTGCCGCAGCAGATCGCCGGCGGCGACATCTATCCGGCGCTGGAGAAGGGCACCATCGACGCCGCCGAGTGGGTCGGCCCCTATGACGACGAGAAGCTCGGCTTCAACAAGGTGGCGCCCTTCTATTACTATCCCGGTTGGTGGGAAGGCGGGCCGATGCTGTCGGTGATGCCGAACCTGAAGGCTTGGGATGCCCTGCCGGCCAGCTACAAGGCGGCGCTGGAAACCGCCTGCGCCGCCGCCGACACCGGCATGATGGCGAAATACGATGCCCTGAACCCGGCCGCCCTGAAGCGCCTGGTCGCCAACGGCACGCAGTTGAAGCCCTTCTCGGTCGAGATTATGACCGCCTGCTACAAGGCGGCGATCGAGCTCTATGACGAGACGGCGGCGGCCAATCCGAAGTTCAAAAAGGTCTATGACGGCTGGAAGCCGTTCCGCGACGAGCAGTTCCTGTGGTTCCGCATCGCCGAAGGTGTCTATGACAGCTTCACCTTCTCGGCCGCCGACCGCATCAAGTAGGCGAAGGCCAATTCTCTAAAGCGCAGGGCTGTCCGGCCGCCGATCCAACGATCGGCGGCCGGCGCCTTTTTGTCACGCCTCTTCCGCCGCCTTGATGAGGTTGTCGCGCAAGGTGACGACGCCCTTCTGCAGCTTGGCGAATTCTTCAGCGCCGAGGCCGGAGGCCTTGACGAGATTCATGGGCAGCGCCTTCTCGCGCAGGCGGCGGCCGGCATCGGTCAGGCTGACCACGACCTGCCGCTCGTCGGCGGGGTCGCGCTGGCGGCGGACATAGCCCATCGTCTCCAGCTTCTTCAGCAGCGGAGTCAGCGTGTTGGATTCCAGGAACAGCTTCTCGCCCAGGCGGCCGACCGTCTGGTTGTCCTCCTCCCACAGCGCCACGATCGTCACGTATTGCGGATAGGTCAGGCCGAGTTCCTCGAGGATCGGCCGATAGGCGCGGCCAAAGGCCAGGTTCGCGGAATAGACGGCAAAGCACAGAAAGTCCGCGAGCCTGGGGCCGGCCGGCTTCTTTGCATCCCTTGAGCTCATAGGATCATTGTCCTCGTGCGGAAAAGTGACCACTGCATCCAAATATAAGTCGCATACGATCAAATCGCAAGCTTGACAAGCCAGAGCGATCTTCTATATAAATCGCATACGATTAAATCGTATATGTATAAACAATCGCTCTTTGGAAAGGAACCTAGCCATGACCACCAACGCGAAAGTCCTGTTCACCGGCCGGACCCACACCACCAGCGGTCGCGACGGCGCCACCCGCAGCAGCGACGGCATTGTCGACCTGAAGCTGCCGCAGCCCCATCCCGCTGCCGAGAACCTGTTCGCCTCCGCCTGGTCGGCCTGCTATCTCGGCGCCATTGAACTCGCCGCCGCCCAGCGCAAGATCAAGCTGCCGGCCGCCCCGGCGGTCGATACCGAGATCGACCTGAACCGCGCCGGCGATGCATTCTTCCTGCGCGCGCGCCTCAACGTCAGCGTGCCGGGCGTGGACCACGAGGTCGCGCAGGCGCTGGCCGAGGCGGCGCACGGGATCTGCCCGTACTCCAAGGCGGTCCATGGCAATATCGAGGTCACGACCAACGTGCTGTGAAAGCCGCACGAGACCTTTTCAAGAAGAGAGCGGCTCATACGAACGAGCCGCTCTCCTTTTATGTCATCACTGGCTGGGGATGGTCGGCACCGAGAAATCCTCCAGCACCGGCATCTCGATCTTCACGCTGTTGGGGTCGATGGCCGGGCCCTGATCCAGCCACATCGTCACCATGCCGGGCCAGAAGATCAGGATCAGCACCAGGATGATCTGCAAGCCGAGCCAGGGCAAGGCGCCCCAATAGATCTCCGAGCTCTTGATCGAGGGCGGAGCGATGCCGCGCAGATAGAACAACGCGAAGCCGAATGGCGGATGCATGAACGAGGTTTGCATGTTCACGCATAGCAGCACGCCGAACCAGATGAGGTCGATGCCCAAAGCCGCCGCGACCGGCGCCAGCAACGGCACGATGATGAAGGCGATCTCGAAGAAATCGAGGAAGAAGGCGATGAAGAAGATGAAGATGTTGACGAAGATCAGGAAGCCGACGGCGCCGCCCGGCAGATGCGCCAGCATGCTCTCGATCCACTCGGCGCCATTTACGCCCTGGAACACCAGGCTGAAGACCCGCGAACCGATCAGGATGAAGACCACCATGGCGGTGATGCGCATGGTGGTGTCCATCGCCTGGCGCACCAGGGGCCAGGTCAGCCGCCGGTGCAAAGCCGCCAGCACCAGCGCGCCGACGGCGCCCATGGCGCCCGCTTCCGTCGGCGTGGCAAGGCCCAGGAAGATGGTGCCCAGCACCAGGAAGATCAGCACGACCGACGGCACCATGCCCCAGATGACCCGCCGCCACAGCGCCCAGCCGTGCAGGGTGCGCGCTTCCGGCGGCAGCGGCGGCATGGTGTGGGGCCGCAGCTTCGCCATCACGAAGATGTAGGCCATGAACAACAGCGTCTGCGCGATCGACGGGCCAAAGGCGCCCTTGTACATGTCGCCCACCGACTTGCCCAACTGGTCGGCCAGGATGATCAGCACCAGCGAGGGCGGGATCACCTGCGTGATGGTGCCGGAGGCGGCGATGACGCCGGTTGCCAGACGCTGCGAATAGCCGTAGCGGATCATGACCGGCAGCGAGATCAGGCCCATGGCGATGACCGACGCCGCCACCGTGCCGGTGATGGCGCCGAGGATGGCGCCGACGATGATCACGGCATAGGCGAGACCGCCCGGCACGCCGCCGAACAATTGCCCGGTGCCTTCCAGCAGGTCTTCCGCCAAGCCGCAGCGTTCCAGGATCGCGCCCATGAAGGTGAAGAACGGGATCGCCAGCAGCAGGTCGTTCGACATGATGCCGAAGATGCTGAGCGGCAGGTTCTGCAGGTAGGCGAGCGTGAAGAAGCCTTCTTCGATGCTGATGAAGGCGAAGAACAGGCCGACCGCCGACAGCGAGAAGGCGACCGGAAATCCGATCAGCATGAACAGGATCAGGGCGGCGAACATCGCCGGCGCCATCATTTCAAGCGGCAAGTTCAGGCTCCCCCAGTCTTGGTCCTATTGGTGCTCTATGCCCTGTCAGTGCCCGGCACGCTATTGCAGCGGCCGGTCATAGCGCGTCTCAAGCTCGAGCCGGCCCATCAGCGCCGCGAAGCGCTTGATCAGCTCCGAAATCCCCTGCGCCGTCAGGAAGGCGAAGCCGACCGGCAGCAGTAGCTTCACCGGCCAGCGCAGCAGGCCGCCGGCATTGTTCGAATCCTCGTTGCGCAGCCAGGAATCCCAGAAGAACGGCCAAGTCATCTTGGTCAGGATGATGGTGGCCGGCAGCAGGAAGCAGATGATGCCGAAGATGTCGATCCAGATGCGCGCGCGCGGCGAGACATGGGCGTAGACCAGATCGACCCGCACATGCTCGTTCACCTTCAGCGTGTAGGCGGCGCCGAGCAGGAAAATGCCGGAGAACATGTACCACTGGATCTCCAGCCAGGCATTGGAGCTGATGCTGAAGAGATAGCGGCTGCCGGCATTGCCGGCGCTGATCAGGCAGGCGATCAACACCAGCCAACAGGCGACGGCACCCAGCCGCGCATTGACCCAGTCGATCCCGCGGCTGATCGCGAGAAGCGCTTGCACCGATTTTCCTCCCTGGCGAGGCAGCCCCTTTTCCGGAGCTTTCGTTGTCCTGAGATTACGTGAAAATTCTCACGAAAAACAAGGGTTTATCAAATGACAGATCGACCAGCGGCCGAGCCTTGCTCCGCCGAATCGAAAACAGCCATGCCTGTGTCGCCGATGATCGGCGGCCGGCCAACCCCTGCGAAGGTCGAAGGCAACACGATGTCCGGGACCACCGGATGACGTTGCGCGGCCGGCGCGCAGTAGGTCTCAACCCGTTGAAGGGGCTTGGACTTCCGCGCCCCGGGCGCAATGGAGCGACCCTTGATGGCGCTCCAGCGGTCGAGTATGGTGCCGCCCATCAAAGCACCCGTAGCTCAGCTGGATAGAGCGTTGCCCTCCGAAGGCAAAGGTCGTGAGTTCGAATCTCGCCGGGTGCGCCACTTTGCTGTAAGCCTTTGACGCCCCAGCAACATATTGAATGAACTGATCAATCGACCGCCCACTGGTACAAAGGGGTGGTCCAAAGTCGTGCCTGCA
>DASZQC010000055.1:0-11932 GCA_035549815.1 Dongiaceae bacterium | reverse complement strand
GCTGTTGGTCGAAGCCGGCGACATCGGTAGCAAGGCGGAGCTGGTGAAGGTCTTCGAGGCCGCGCCACGCGCCGGCGTGCTGGCCTGCTATCACGACGACGACGCCAAGCTGGGCGAGCTGATCCGCACGCACCTGAAATCCGGCGGCTACGGCATCTCGCGCGATGCGCTCGCTTATCTGACGGAACGGCTGGGCGGCGACCGCGCGGTGACCCGCGGCGAGCTTGACAAATTGATGCTCTATGTCGGTGAGCCGAAACGGGAGATCACCGAGCAGGACGCCATCGCCTGCATCGGCGACCGCGCCGCCTTCGCCCTCGACGATCTGATCGGTGCGGCGGCGGATGGCGACGTCATCGCCCTCGACCGCAACTACACGCGCAGTTTCGCCGAGGTGGAGGCGATCCAGTTGCTGCGCAACACGGCGCGGCATTTCCAGCGCCTGCACCAGATCGTCGCCCGCATGGCGGCGGGCGATTCCTTCGAGAGCGCCGCCGGCGCCCTGCGCCCGCCTTTGTTCTGGACCCAGCGCGCCCGCATGGAGCGGCAGGCGCGGCTGTGGCAGCCGCGGCGCATCGGCCGCGCGCTGGAGCGCCTGATCGAGGCGGAGGCGCAAGCGATGCGCAGCAACCAGCTCAAGGACGAGATCGCCCAGCGCGCGCTGCTGGAGATCGCCAGCCTGGTGCGGCGCGGCGGCGAACGCCGGCCGGCATGAGCAAGAAGCCGCCCCCGAAAAATCCGGTCACGAAAAAAGCCGCACCGAGAAAGCCGGCGAAACCGACGGCGACGCAAGCGGGCTCCAATCCCGCGCCCGAAGCGCGATCGCCTGCCGCAGCGCCCGCCGCGCAACCGGCGAAGCCCGCCGAGGGCTATGTCGTGCTCGGCCCGGGCGACCCGGCGCCGTGGTTCAAGCAGCGTTCCACCAGCAACCCGAATTACGTGTTCGACACGGCGGCCGGCCGCTGGCTGGTTTTGTGCTTCTTCGGCTCGGCCGGCGATCCGGGCAGCCGCGCCGCGCTCGACCAGGTGATGGCGCAGCGCGCCATCTTCGATGACGACCATGCCAGCTTCTTCGGCGTCAGCCTGGACCCGAAGGATGAGGCGGAGGGCCGCGTCGCCGAATCCATGCCGGGCCTGCGCTATTTCTGGGACTTCGATGGCGCCGTCGCGCGCGCCTATGGCGCGGTGCCGCGCGAAGCCATGCCCGGCCAGGGCCGCGTAGCGATGCGCCGCTTCTGGGCGGTGATCGACCCGACCATGCGCATCCGCCGCATCCTGCCTTTCCGGCCCGACGGGTCCGACGTGGCGGAGCTGTTCGCCTGTCTGCGGACGTTGCCGCCGCCGGGCCGCCATGCGGGGTTCGAGGTGCCGGCGCCGGTTCTGATATTGCCGGACGTGTTCGAGGCGGATTTCTGTCGCCGCCTGGTGGCGCTCTATGAAGAGAAGGGCGGCACCGAATCCGGCTTCATGCGCGAGGTGGAAGGCAGGACCGTCCTGCTGTCCGACCACAAGCACAAGCGCCGCCGCGATTACGTCATCGAGGATCGCGAGCTGATCCGGCAGACCCAGCTTCGCATCCAGCGCCGCGTGGCGCCGGAGATCCAGAAGGTGCATCAGTTCCAGGTCACCCGCATGGAGCGCTATCTGATCGCCTGCTACGACGCGGAAGAGGGTGGCCATTTCCGCGCCCATCGCGACAACACGACCAAGGGCACGGCGCATCGCCGCTTCGCCGTCTCGGTCAACCTCAATGACGGGTTCGAGGGCGGCGAAGTGAGCTTCCCGGAATATGGCCCGCGCGGCTTCAAGATGCCGGCGGGAACCGCCTGCGTCTTTTCCTGCTCGCTGCTGCACAGCGTGTCGCCGGTCGCCGCCGGCCGGCGCTATGCCTTCCTGCCGTTCCTTTATGACGATGCGGCGGCGAAGATCCGCGAAGCCAACAACCAGTTCCTCGGCGAGGGGGTCGGCGCCTACAAGGCCGATTAGAGCGCGCACGGGCCTTATCCGACATCCGGCGCGATTTCCGGCATGCTCACCTCGTTGTCGTCAACCGCCGTTGTCAATCGCCGCTTTTCTGTGCCACCGTTTGGCGATGATTAACGGCGTGTGGTCGGCCCGTCTCCGGCCAACCGCTTCGGGGGCGCTGGTGGCACAGCAATCTGGACAATCTGGCACATCCGGTCGCTGGGGTCGGGGTCTCCTGCCGCGGTTTTCGACACAGGTCCTGCTCGGCCTGCTGATGGTGCTGCTGCTCGGACCCGGCCTCGGCTTCACCGGGCTGCTGCTGTGGCGCTACGCCACGTCGGAACGCGACCGCTATGCGCTGGAGGCGCTGGCCACGGCGCGGCAGATATCGAGCCTGATCGACCGCGACCTCAACGGCCTGGTCACCACGCTGGGCACGCTCACCACCTCGACGCGGCTGCCGGTCAACGACCTGGCCGGCTTCCGGCGTCAGGCCGAGCAGGTGGCGAGGATCGCCAACGCCAATGTCATCCTGCGCGCGCCGGACGGACGCGAGCTGTTCAGCACCATCTTCCCGCGCGAGCCGTCATCGATCCCCGCCGATGCGCTGCCGCGCGAGGGCGGCGGCACCGCCATTTCCGACGTCTACCTCGATGCCGCCACCGGCCAGCCGGTCTTCGCCATCGAGATCCCGGTGGTGCTGGACGGCGAACTGCGCTACCTGCTGGCGCTGCAGGTGCCGACGTCGCGCATCGCCTCCCTGCTGACGGACAAGACCATCGGCGATTGGATCATCGGCATCGGCGATCGCAGCGGCACCTACGTCACGCGTGTGCCGGGCCACCAGCAATTCACCGGCAAGCCCGGCGTGCCCGCCTTCCTGGTCCAGGCGACCGAGGAGGAAGGCAACCTCCGCAGCGTCAATCCCTTCGGCGACGAGATCCTGGCCGGCTATGCGCATTCCGCGCTGTCGGGTTGGCTGGTCGCGGCCAGCGTGCCGGTGAAGCTGGTCGAGGCGCCGCTGCGCGAAGAGGTCACCGGCTTCGTCATCTTCGGCGCGGTCACCTTGGCGATCTCCGTCCTGCTGGTGGTCTGGCTGTGGCACGTCGCCTCGCGGCCGCTGACGGCGCTCGCCAAGGTGCGGTCCGCCGACGCCGAGACTTTGCATGCGCTGAACCTGCATTCGCCGGTGCGCGAGATCCACGATCTGGCCGACGCGCTGCTGCGCCACGCGCGGGCGCGCGACGCCATCGACGACGAGCTGCGCCGCAACGAGGCGCGCCTGCGCGCCATCCTCGACACGGTGCCGATCGGCGTGGTCATCGCCGACAAGACCGGAGAGATCCGAGACGGCAATCGTCGGCTGGAGGAATTCATCGGCCCGCTCAGCAAGCTGGCGGGCTCGTTCTACAGTTGGCCGCTGTACGACGCGGCGGGCCGGCCGGTGCCGGAGCACGAGCTGCCGATGTACCGGGTTCTGCGCGGCGAAGCCAAGATCGCCGAGATCGAGTGCCTGGCCGAGGCCAATGACGGCACGCGGTTCTGGATCCGCAAGACCGCGGCGGCGATCCGCGATGTCGACGGCACGATCACCGGCGGCGTCGCCTCCATCGTCAATATCGACCGCGAGAAGCGGGCAGAGGAGACCCTGGAGGCCGAGGTCGCACTGCGCACGGAAGAGCTGGCCTCCGCCAACCGCAGCCTGGTGAGCGAGATGATGTCGCGCCAGGAGGCCGAGCAGCGCGTGCGCCAGTTGCAGAAGATGGAGGCGATCGGCCATTTGAGCGGCGGCATCGCCCACGACTTCAACAACATGCTGGCGATCGTGCTCGGCGCGCTCAACCTGCTGGAACGGCGTGTCGCCAAGGGCGAGGGCGATCTGGAGAAATATGTCGCCATGGCGCGCGACGGGGCCAACCGCGCCGCCAATCTGACCAAGCGCCTGCTCGCCTTCTCGCGCCAGCAGGCCTTGTCGCCGGTGGCCGTCGATGCCAACAAGCTGATCGCCGGCATGTCCGATCTGTTGCGCCGGACTCTCGGCGCCGGCATCCAATTGGAGACGGTGCGGGGCGGCGGCCTCTGGCTGATCCATGTCGACACCAACCAGTTGGAGAGCGCCATCCTCAACCTGGCGCTGAACGCGCGCGACGCCATGGAGAATATGGGGGGCGAGACGGGCAAGCTCACCATCGAGACCGGCAACTACCTGCTGGATGAGAGCTACACGCGCCAGCACGACGACGTGCCTCCCGGCCAATATGTGATGATCGCCGTCACCGACACCGGCACCGGCATGGCGCCGGAGATCGCCGCCAAGGCTTTCGATCCGTTCTTCACCACCAAGGGAGCGGGCAAGGGCACCGGCCTTGGCCTTTCCATGGTCTACGGCTTCGTCAAGCAGTCCGGCGGCCATGTGAAGATCTATTCCGAGCCGGGCCACGGCACGACCATCAAGATCTATCTGCCGCGCTTCTATGGCGCGGAAGAGGCCACGGAGGCGGGTGGGGCGCGGCCCGTCGCCACCGGCGATGGCCGCCTGATCCTGCTGGTGGAGGATGAGGACCATGTGCGGCAGTTGACCGCCGAATCGCTGCGCGAGCTGGGCTACCGGACGCTGACCGCGAATGACGCCGCCGCCGCGCTGCGGCTGATCGATGCCAATCCCGACATCGCGCTTTTGTTCACCGATATCGTGATGCCCGACATGAACGGCCGCAAGCTGGCCGACGAGGCGCTGAAGCGCCGGCCCGGCCTGCCGATCCTGTTCACCACCGGATTCAGCCGCAACGCCGTGGTGCATAACGGCGTGCTCGACCCGGGCGTGAACTTCCTGGCCAAGCCCTTCACCCTGCAGCAGCTCGCCGAAAAGATCCGCGAAGCGCTGGCGCGGGGCTAGGAACGCGGAATCCGTTCTCTTTCGTCGCGAGTCGAACCAAGCGCGACCATGACCAAGTACTGGGCACCTCAGTCTTGCCTATCGATCCCCAACGCACCGGGCCATGTGCCGCCTGGAGGTCGGCTGCATGGCCCGGCGCGACACCCGCACCCATCCGACTGTTCGCCGTCAGTCGTTGGGATGCACCGGGTGATGGTTGGCGCGGTCGTTGGGATGCTTGGCGACGACCGGCTCGTTCGCCTGAATGGAGATGCCGGCCACGCCGGCGACCACAATGAAGCCGATGATGGCGACGCTGATCCAAATGGCTTTGTTCTTACGCAGCATGATGGCTCATTCCCTGTCTCTGTGAGATCGCGCCCGTCACCCCGAATCGCCCAGGCGTGACCTGGTGAGGGTGAAGGCGCCGGGAAGCTACGCGCGGCCGCGTTCCGATGCTTGGAGCGGTCATGGAGAAAGCATGGAGAGCGCCCGGATTTTGGCGCTTTTCGTCACATATTGCGGCTTTGGTGACCGGCTTTCTACGGACGAGGCAGTAATCCTGCCCGATTCAGCCCTTCCATGAGGTGCGCGTGATCAGCGGGATTCTTGTAGGGCTCCTTGCGCACCATGAGCTCGATAGAGAAATCCGGCCGGTCGCGCTTGAGTTTGGCGGCCGCAGCCTGCGCCGCCTCGGTCCGGCCGGCCAGCGCGTGGCTCGCCGCCGCATAGGCGGTGACCCAGACCGGCGTGATGGCGCAATGATCGAAGGCGGCGACCGCCTCGTCATAGCGCCGCGCGGTGAAATAACAGACGCCGAGCAGGTTCCAGTACCAGTTGGCGTCGAAATAGGGGTCGACCTGCTTGGCCTGTTCGAACCAGCGCAAGCCTTCCTCCGGCCGGCCCAGGAACGTGCAGGCGCAGCCCATCGCCGCGAGCTCCGCCGGCGAGTTCGGGTTGAGTTCGATGGCGCGGCGGTAATGCTGCTCGCTGAGGTCGTACGATTTGCGATGCAGCAGGATCCAGCCCAGCGTCTCCTGGCACTCGTAATCCTCGCCATCGACGGCCACCGCCGTCTCCGCATGAGCGAGGGCGCGATCGATCATCTCCTGCGCGTCGTCGGGCGCGCGGAACCATTCGGTCAGCAGCACCACGGCGAGCCCGGCATGGGCGCGCGGATAATAGGGATCCGCCGCCAGCGCCAGCTCGAAGAAGCGCCGCGCCTCCGCCTCCTGCACCGGATCGCCCATGTGCCCTTGCGCCTGCTGGCCGCGCAGCACGCATTCATAGGCGGCGAGATTGGCCGGCGGCTTGCGCCGCGCCAGGGTCGATCCCACCTGGCGCACGCGCCCCACCAAGGTGCCGACGATGGTGCGCACCAGTTGGTCGGCGACCTCGAACACGTCTTCGGCGCCGCGGTCGAAGCGCTCGGCCCAGGCCTGGGTGCCATCGCGGGTGTCGATCAATTGCGCGCTCAAGCGCAATTTGTCGCCGCGCCGGCGGATGCTGCCGGTGACCAGGTAATCGGCGTTCAGCTCGCGGCCGATTTTCTGCGGATCGCCGCCCGTATCCCTGAATCGGAAACTGGAATCGCGCGCCACCACGCGCAATTCGCGGAAGCGCGACAGGTCGGTGATGATGTCCTCGGTCAGGCCGTCGGCGAAATAATTCTGCTCCGCATCGTCGCCGACATTGGCGAAGGGCAGCACCGCGATGCTGGGCCAGGCGGGCGCCGCGGCCGCTTTCTTTTCGACGGCGCTGGCGCCTTCGCCGATGAAGCGCACGCCGCGGCCATGCACGGTCTTGATCCGCCGTTGCTGCTCGCCGTCATCGCCGATGGCGCGCCGCGCCGACTTGATGCGGCTGGCCAAAGTCGAATCCGAGACGATGCGGCCGTTCCAGACCTCGCGGATCAGATCGTTCTTGGTGATGAGCTGGTCGGGATGGCGCGCGAGATAGAGCAGCAGCTCGAACACCTGGGGCTCGACATCGCAGACCTGGCCGGCGCGGCGCAGCTCAAAGGCTGCCGCGTCCAGCTCGCAATCGTCGAAATGCAGTTGGGGGGCTCCCACGTGCCATGCTCCGCGTCTTTGCCCCACGCCGGCGCATTGTTGGGCGCTCCCTCTACAGGCTCGACCGCAGGTTGTCACGCGCGATTCTGCGAAGCCTTCGCAAACCGTGGCCGGCGCTGCAAAAGACATGTCGGATCAAGGCATTAACGCAAAGAAGAGGGTCGGAAAGACTGACCCTTCCAGGGCGGTCATTCCGCCTTCAGGCGATAGCCGACGCCGGGCTCGGTCTCGATGAAGCGGGGATTGGCCGGGTCGTCGCCCAGCTTGGCGCGGAGCTGGCGCACATAGACGCGGAGATATTCGACATCCTCCTTATGCGCCTCGCCCCACAGGGCGCCGAGGATCTGCCGGTGAGTCATCACCTTGCCCGCATGTTCCGCCAGCAGGCGCAGCAGGTCGAACTCGCGCTTGGAGAGCTTCACGTCGTTACCGGCGACGCTGACCTTGCGCGCCAGGAAATCGATGCCGAGATCGCCCAGCTTGAAATTCGGCCCCAGGCCCTGCTGCTGCAGCCGGTGGCGCAGCGCGGCGCGCACGCGGGCCAGCAATTCCTCCACCCCGAACGGCTTCACGATGTAGTCGTCGGCGCCGAAATCGAGCGCCGCCACCTTGCCCGGCTCGTCATTGCGCACCGACAGCACGATGATGGGGAGCGGACTGACGGTCCGGACTTGCCTGATCACTTCCATGCCGTCGATATCGGGCAGGCCGAGATCGAGCACCATCAGATCCGGCTTCTCGTGCCCCAGCGCGGCCAGCGCCTGCGCCGCATTCTCCGCGGCGACAAGCTGGAAGCCCGCGGATTCCAGCGTGGCTTTCAGGAACCGGCGGATCGCCGGCTCGTCGTCAACGATCAGAATCTTCGTCATGCGGCGGGATGATGGCGGTCTGCGGCGCGGCCTGCAACGTCACCCGGAACAGAGCGCCTGATTTATCCGTGCGGTTCTCGGCCACGATGCTGCCGCCCATCGCCTCGACGAAGCCCTTGCAGATGGAAAGGCCCAATCCGGTGCCGGCGCGGCGGCGGTCGCCCACCTGGATGCGGAAGAACTTGTCGAAGATGCGGGTCAAGTCGCCGGGCGGGATGCCCGGCCCTTCGTCGGCCACTTCGATGGCGATGCCCTGCGCAATGCTGTGCGCGGCGATGCGGATTTCGCCGCCCGCCGCGTACTTCGCCGCGTTGTCCAGCAAATTGAACATCACCTGGCGGAACAGATGCGGGTCCATCAAGGCCGGCGGCAAACCGGGCGCCACATCGATCTGCAGCCGGTGCGCCGGCAAGGCGCGGCGCGCGTCGCCGGCGACGATGCCCAGCATCTCCGCCACGTCGATGCTCTGCATCTGTGGCGCGACGCTCTTCGCCTCCAGCCGCGTCATGTCCAGAACATTGCCGACGAAGCGGGTCAGCCGCTCGGCTTCGTCCTGCACGGTCTCGAGCAGCCCGTCGCGCGTCTTCTCGTCGAAGGTCGGCCAGAATTTCCGCAAGCTGGTGATGGAGCCGATGATGGAGGCGAGCGGCGTCTTCAGATCGTGCGAGATCGAGGTGAGCAGGGCCGAGCGCATCCGTTCCGTCTCGCCGGTCACGCGGGCCTGGTCGATATCGGCGGCCAGCGTGATGCGTTCGATCGCCACCGCCGCCTGGTCCGCCAGCGCGTCCAGCAGGCGGCGTTCGTCCGGCGACAGCAGCGTCGCTTCGGCGCGGATTTCGCTGGGTGGCCGGTCCAGTCCCATGATGCCGACCAGCCCGCGTTCCGTCCGCAAGGGCAGGAACAGGCGCTTGGCGCCGGGCAGGGTGTCCGACGACCGTCCCGCCGGCTGGCCGTGGCTCCAGCTCCACTTCGCCGCCGCCAGGTCCGCCTCGTCCAATTCTTCCTCCGGCGGATAACCGACGCGCACCTGCAGCTCGCCACTCTCCGGCAGCAACAAAACCACATGCACCTTCAGCATGGCGGCGATCTGGTGCGCCACCGCCCACAGCAGATCGTCCATGATGCCGATGCCGGCGATCTTGCGGCTGAAGCCGTAGAGCGCGGCGGTGGAGGCGGCCTGGCGCCGCGCGGCCTGCGCCTGGGTGCGGGTCCGCGCCGCGAGCTGGCTGGCGATCACCGCGACCACCAGCAGGAACAGAAGTGCGACGACGTTCTGCGGATCCTTGATGGTGAGGGTGTAGAGCGGATCGAGGAAAAAGAAATTGTAGGCGAGGGTGGAAACCAAGGTCGCCCACAGCGACGGCAGCAGCCCGTGCCGGATGGCGCTGTACAGCACCACCGGAATGAAGATCATCGAGATGTTGGGCAAATCGATCTGGCGGTCGAAGAAAAAACCGATCGCCGTCGCCAGGGCGACCAGGATGGTCCCCTCCACATAGGGCAGCGGCGTGAAGGCCGGGGCGGCGAATCCGGTGGCCGATGCGCCTTCTTCCGCCTCGAGCGCCTCGTTGGCCAGGACGTGAACGCCAATGGCGCCCGACTTGCGCACCAGCCTGTCGACGACCGATCCGTGCAACAGCTCGAACCAGCGACTGCGCCGCGACTTGCCGATGATGACCTGGGTGATGTTGTTGGCGCGCGCGTAATCGAGCACATCCTCGGCGATGTTGCCGCCGGGCAGCGTCACCGCGGTCGCGCCCAGCCGTTCGGCCAGGCGCATGGTCTGCGCCACGCGGTTCTTTTCGGTTTCGGACAATTGGTGATAGCGCGGCGATTCGACATAGAGCGCGACCCAGCGCGCCTGCAGCCGGTCGGCGGCGCGCCGCGCATAGCGGATCAGGCCGGCGGCACTGGGATGCTCGTTGACGCAGACCAGGATGCGCTCGCCCGCCGCCCAGGGGCCGGGGATCGCATGGGCCTGCATATAGGTCAGCATCTGGTCGTCGACCCGCTGCGCGGTGCGGCGCAGCGACAGCTCGCGCAACGCCGTCAGGTTGCCCTCGGAGAAATAATGGCCCAAGGCGCGCTGCGCCACCTCCGGCACATAGACCTTGCCCTCATGCAGGCGCTGGATCAGATCCTTGGGCGTCAGGTCGATCAGCTCCACCTCGTCGGCCTTGTCGATGACCTGGTCGGGCAAAGTCTCGCGCACCCGCACGGTGGTGATCTGCGCCACCACGTCGTTCAGGCTCTCCAGATGCTGGATGTTCAGCGTGGCATAGACGTCGATGCCGGCTTCGAGCAGCTCTTCGACATCCTGGTAGCGTTTCTCGTGCCGGCTGCCGGGCGCGTTGGTATGCGCCAGCTCGTCGACCAGCACGAGCTGCGGCTTGCGCTTGAGGATGGCGTCGATGTCCATCTCTTCCAGCGTGCGGTCGCGATAGGGGACCTGGCGCCGCGGAACGATCTCGAACCCTTCCAGCAGCGCCTCGGTCTCGGCCCGCTTGTGGGTCTCGGCGATGCCGACGACGACGTCGATTCCTTCCCGCCGGCGCGCATGGCCGGCGGTCAGCATCTCATAGGTCTTGCCGACGCCGGGCGCGGCGCCGAGGAAGATCTTCAGCCGGCCGCGATGCTCCGCCGACGCGCTCGCCAGCAGCGCCTCCGGCGAGGGACGCGAAGAGGTGAGGTCGCTGGCTTGGTTCGACGGCATCAGGGCGTACGCGCCTCGCAAACTGGCGCATGGTTTAGCATGCGGAGCGGCCTTCGGTCATCTCGCGCCTCATATGTCAATCGTCATCCTGGATGGCAGGCGGTGTTCACTGCGGCGCCATCGCATCCAGCGCCAGGTTCAACGCCAGCACGTTGACGCGCGCCTCGCCCAGGATGCCGAGCTGGCGGCCCTGGACATGCGCCTCGACCAGGGCCTTCACCTGGTCCTCGGGCAGGTTGCGCGCCTTGGCCACGCGCGGCACCTGGAACAAGGCCGCCGCCGGCGTGATGTCGGGATCGAGGCCGCTGCCCGATGTGGTGACCAGGTCGGCCGGCACCGGCGCCCCTGGATTCTCCGTTTCCAGAGCCTTGGCCGATTCCGCCACGCGATCCACCAGCACCTTGGAGGTGGGGCCGAGGTTGGAGCCGCTGGAAGCCGAGGCGTCATAGCCATCGGCGCCCGCGGCCGACGGGCGGCCGTGGAAATATTTCTCCGAGGTGAAGCCCTGGCCGATCAGGCGGGAGCCGATGACCGAGCCATCCTCGCGCGTCAGCAGGCTGCCATTGGCTTGATCTGGCAGCACAGCCTGGGCGATGCCGGTGATGGCGTAAGGGTAAGCCAGGCCGAGCAGGGCCGTCATCAGCAGCATGAGCACGATGGCGGGACGCAATTGGGTGAACATGAGTGTCTCCGTTAGGCCAGATGAAGCGCCGAGACGACGACGTCGATCGCCTTGATGCCGATGAACGGCACGATGATCCCGCCGATGCCGTAGACAGCCAAGTTGCGGCGCAGCAGGCTGGCGGCGCTGCGCGCCTTATAGGCGACACCTTTCAAGGCCAGCGGGATCAGCGCGATGATGATGAGCGCGTTGAAGATGATCGCCGACAGGATGGCGCTCTGCGGTGTCGACAGGCCCATGACGTTGAGCGTGCCGAGGCTGGGATAGAACACCGCGAACATCGCCGGGATGATGGCGAAATACTTCGCCACGTCGTTGGCGATGGAGAACGTGGTCAAAGCGCCGCGTGTCATCAGCAGTTGCTTTCCGATCTCGACGATCTCGATCAACTTGGTCGGGTTGGAGTCGAGGTCGACCATGTTGCCGGCCTCGCGCGCCGCCTGGGTGCCGGTCTGCATGGCGACGCCGACATCCGCCTGCGCCAAGGCCGGCGCGTCGTTGGTGCCGTCGCCGCACATGGCGACCAGCTTGCCGTGCGCCTGCTCCTCGCGGATCAGGGCCAGCTTGGTTTCCGGCGTCGCCTGGGCGAGGAAATCGTCGACCCCGGCCTCCGCCGCGATTGCCGCCGCGGTCGTCGGGTTGTCGCCGGTGATCATGATGGTGCGGATGCCCATCCGGCGCAGCTCTGCGAAGCGCTCGCGAATGCCGCCCTTGACGACGTCCTTGAGATGGATCAGCCCGAGCAGCCGGCCATCC
>DASZQC010000054.1:0-2449 GCA_035549815.1 Dongiaceae bacterium | reverse complement strand
TGGCGCGGGCTTCTTCCCACGCTTCGCGCGCGGCGCCGGCGGTCGTCGTCTCATGCAATTCGAGGAATCCGGCGGGCAGGGTCCAGTGGCCCTTGCGCGGGTTGATGGCGCGGCGGCAGAGCAGGATCTTGTCGCCCCAGTGGCAGACGCTGCCGACCACGATCTTCGGATTCTCGTAGTTGATGAAACCGCAATCGGCGCAGACCTGGCGCGTGACATTGTCGCCGTCCGGCACCTTGCGGACGAAGTTCACACTGGCCGGCGCGGGCGCCGGGGCTTTGATCTCGCTCGTCATGCGAACACTCTGGCGGACCGGCAAAAGGCTGGCAAGTTGCCGATCTAGTGTTTAAGCGCCGCCACGCCGGGCAGTTCCTTGCCCTCCAGCCATTCCAGGAAGGCGCCGCCCGCGGTCGAGACGTAAGAGAAGCTTTCCTCCACGCCGGCCTGGGCCAAGGCCGCGACGGTGTCACCGCCGCCGGCCACGCTGAGCAAAGCACCCGACTTGGTGAGGCGCGCCGCCTCGCGCGCCACCGCCACCGTCGCCTGGTCGAAGGGCGGCGTCTCGAAGGCGCCCAATGGGCCATTCCAGACCAGGGTCTTGCACTTTGCCATCTCGCTCTTGATGACCGCGACGGTCGACGGGCCGACATCGAGGATCATCTGGCCCGCCGGCACCTCTGCGGCGGTGACGATCTGGGTCGGCGGGTTGGGCTTGAACTCGGCCGCCACCACCGCATCGGTCGGCAGCATGATGTGGCAATGCGCCGCCTTGGCCTTGCCCAGGATCTCGCGCGCCGTGTCGGCCAGGTCGCGCTCGGCCAGCGACTTGCCGATCTCCGCGCCTTGCGCGAACAGGAAGGTGTTGGCCATGCCGCCGCCGATCACCAGCCGATCGACCTTGCCGACGAGGTTGCCTAAAAGGTCAAGCTTGGTGGAGACCTTGGCCCCGCCGACCACCGCCATCACCGGGCGCTTGGGATTTTCCAGCGCCGCCTGCAGGTGATCGAGCTCCGCCTGCATCAACTTGCCCGCGGCGGCGGGCAGCAGGCGCGCGATCGCTTCCGTCGAAGCGTGCGCGCGATGCGCGCAGGAGAAGGCGTCGTTGACATAGAGGTCGCCAAGGGAGGCGAGCTGCCTGGCGAAGGCGGGATCGTTCGCCTCCTCCGCGTCGTGGAAGCGCAGATTTTCCAGCAACAGCACATCACCGTTGCCCAGCGCCTTCACCGCACTGTCCGCCGTCGGGCCGACGCAATCCTCGGCAAAGGCGACCTTGCGGCCCAAAGCATGAGACAAGGGTGCGGCGAGGGGCTGCAACGACATGTCCGCCACGCGCTTTCCTTTCGGCCGGCCGAAATGCGACAGCACGATGACCTTGGCGCCCTTGTTGGACAGCGCCTTCAGCGTCTCGGCGGAGCGCTCGATGCGCGTCGCGTCGGTGACCTTGCCGTCCTTCATCGGCACGTTGAGGTCGCAGCGCACCAGCACGCGCTTGCCGGAAACCGAGAGATCATCAAGGGTGCGGAAATCAGCCATTACCATCCTCCTGAGCAGGAAGGTTTGGTGTCACAGCGCGGCGCGGATTGCAACGTTGGGATTATCACACTGGAGTCTGCAAGGCGGCGCGTGACGCGACTCCGCGATCCGTCTATCCTTGCGATTCGTGAGCCGCGGAGGGGGTGCATGACTTTTCGCCACGCCTTGATCACCGGGGCCTCCAGCGGCATCGGCGCCGCGTTTGCCCGCGCGCTGCCCAAATCGACCGGATTGCTGTTGACCGGACGCGACCGCGAGAAGCTGGCGCAACTTGCCGCCGAGCTGGCGCTGAACGACCGACCGGTGCGCACCATCGTCGCCGATCTGTCGAACGCCGATGGGCGCCGCGCCCTGATCCATGCGGTGGAAGACGTGCCGATCGACCTGTTGATCAACAATGCCGGTCTGGGCTGGCTGGGCCCGGTCACCGACAATCCGCCGGAGCGCGAGGCGGAGATGGTGCAGGTCAATTGCGCCGCACCCGTGGAGCTGACCCGCGCCCTGTTGCCCGGCATGATCCGCCGGGCGCGCGAACGGCAAGAGCGGGCCGGCCTCATCTTCGTCGCCAGTGCGGCCGCCTTCATGCCGATTCCCCTGTTCGCCACCTATGCCGCCAGCAAGGCCTTCCTGCTGCATTATGCCGAGGCGCTGGCGGAAGAATTGGATCATGCGCCGGTCGATGTGCTGGCCTTGTGCCCCGGCGCCACCAAGACCCGCTTTTTCGAGCGGGCCAACGTTGCCCCCTCCGGTGTCCCGGCCACGCACGATCCCGACCGCGTCGCGCGCGAGGGTTTGCAGGCCCTGGGGCGCCGGCTGGTCCATGTCGTGGGACCGGGCACCTATCTGGCGACCGCGGCGGCGCGTTTCCTGCCCCGCCGGCTGGTCACCGCCGCCGCCGAGCGCGCCATGCGGCGCT
>DASZQC010000053.1:0-9202 GCA_035549815.1 Dongiaceae bacterium | reverse complement strand
CCTCCTGCAGCATCTCCAGCGACTGCACGTCGGGCCGCGAGGTGTCGATGCTGACCGCCAGGCCGATGACGAAATCCTCGCCGCAGGCCTTGCGGATCGCGGCCAGCACCTCGTCGGAGAAGCGCATGCGATTCTCGAACGACCCGCCATATTTATCGTCGCGCCGGTTGGTGAAGGGCGACCAGAACTGTTCGATGAGGGCGTTGTAGGCCGCCATCAGCTCGCAGCCGTCATAGCCGCAGGCCTTGGCGCGCGCGGCGCAGCGGGCGAAGGCGGCGACGATCTCGTCAATCTCGGCCTGCGTCATCGCATGGCTGCCGTCGGAATCGTGCATCGACGGCAGGCCGGAGGGCGACCAGTTGTAGCTCAATGAGTTGTCCCAATCGCCATGCGCGCCGACATGGTAGAGCTGCTGGAGGATATGCGCGCCCTCGGCATGCACCGCCTCGGTGATGCGGCGGAAATGCGGGATCACCGCATCGTCGTCGGCGCGGAAATTGCCGCGCGTCAGCACCGCGGTGCGATGGATCGGGATCGGCTCCACCACGATCATCGCCGCCCCACCCATTGCGCGCTCCCGGTAATAGCCGAGATGCCGGTCGCCGGGCAGGCCGTCGACGCTCATGTTCGCCGTGTGCGCGCCGAAATTGATCCGGTTGCGCAAGGTGAGATGCCGAAGCTGGAGCGGTTGGAAAATCGCCGCGTGCGGATGCATGTCGTCTCCTCCCAGGCCTTCAATCTAGCGCGGGTCGGAGAGGATCGTTAGCACATGAACGACAAAGCGGCGTCGCCTGCGCGGCGATTCAGACCAGCGACTTCGCTTTGGCGAGGCAAGCCGCGTGATCAGGACGAAAGTCGGCGGCGATCCACCAGGCTTCGACGCTTGCCAGAATCTCGCCGATGCGTTGCCCCTGCGGCACGCCAAGCTTCACCAAATCCGCACCCTTCAACGGAAAGCGCGGCCGCTTCCATGTCTTGATCAGCTCCAGCGCGGCCCTGCCCTTGGCGCCGTCATCGTCCAACGGCCAATCCAGCAGCAGGCGGTCCAGCGCGCCGTCATTGCCGTGCGCATAGATCTCGCGGCGCACCGACTCCACGTTCGAGCCATCGAACGGCTTGCGCGGCGCATCCAGCGCGACGATGCGCTCGCTTTCGGCGCGGGAGAGCTTCAGCTTCTCCGCCACCTGCGCGCCGCAGCCGGTCATGGTCAGCGCCGCCAAGCGCCGGATGGCGTCCGGCTCCAGAGCGTGGCGCTGCTCCAATTCGGCCACCGCGCGCAGCCGGTCGAGCGTGGTCGACCAGGGCAGGAAATGCTGCACGATGCCGAGCGCCAGCATCTCGCCGTAGATCTCCGGCCCGCGCCGCGCGGTCAGCAGGCGCAGCGTCTCCTGCCGCACGCGCTCGCCCGACAGGCTCTTCAGGTTCGGAGCCAGTTGCTTCGCCGCCGCCACCGCCGCCTGGTCAAACCCGTCGGCCGCGTAATCCGCATGGAAGCGGAAGAAGCGCAGCAGACGCAGATAATCTTCCTTGATGCGCTGCGCCGGATCGCCGACGAAGCGCACGCGCCCGGCGGCGAGGTCGTCCAGCCCGCCGAAATAATCGTGCACCTGGCCCGACGCATCGGCGCTGAGTGCGTTCATGGTCAGGTCGCGCCGCGCCGCATCGGCCTGCCAATCGTCGGTGAAGGCGACCTTGGCGCGGCGCCCGTCCGTCTCCACATCCAGGCGCAAGGTCGTCACCTCCACGCCCTTGCCCTCGGCGACGGCGGTGATCGTGCCGTGTTCGATGCCGGTGGGCACGGCCTTGAGGCCGGCTTTCTTCAGCAGCTCCGTCACGCGCTGCGGCGAGAGCGGTGTGGTGATGTCGATGTCGCGGATCGCCCGCCCCACCAGCGCATCGCGCACACAGCCGCCGACGAAGCGCGCGGCATCGCCCTCCGCCGTCAGCGCGCGCATCACCAGGGCGGCCGGACCCTCGCTCATCCAAGACTGCGGCAGGCGCTTCAGGTCTGGCTTGGCCTGGGCCATCAGGCGGTGCGCCCAAGCTCGGCCGGGCGCAGCACCTCGATCAGGTTGTTCAGCATCCCCGCCGTCGCCCCCCAGATGTAATAATCGTTCCACGGGAAAGCATAGAAGAAGCGCTGCCGCCCCTGGAAGATGCGGCTTTCCAATTTGCGGCTCAGCGGATCGAGGAAGAAATCGAGCGGCACCTCGAACACTTCCGCCACTTCGAACGGATCGGGGCGATAGGCTTCCACCGGTGTCACAAAGCCAACGCAGGGCGTTATCTCGAAGCCGGTGCGCGTGACATATGTGTCGAGGTGGCCGATCAGCTCCACCTGCGCGCGCGGCAGGCCGACTTCCTCTTCCGTCTCGCGCAACGCCGCGGCGACGGCATCGGCATCGCCCGGATCGACGCGCCCGCCGGGAAAGCTGATCTGCCCGGCATGGGCATGCAGATGCGGCGTGCGCTTGGTGAACAGCACATGCATGCCCTCCGGTCGCTCCACCAGCCCGACCAGCACAGCGGCAGGCGTCAATTTCGTGTCGAGCGCCGGCTTCAGATCGGGATTGAGATCGTGATCACCGCGGCCGCCGGATGGTAGCGACTCCAGCGACGCAGACACGGCCGTGCCAGGGATCGGCGCCGCGCGGCGGCCGGGCGCCGGGGGAAGGGCGAAGCGTTCGCTGATCAAGGTGCGCAGCATCAGGGCATCGCCATAGTGTGGGCCATCAATGCGTCACCGGAAGCTGGCCGGCGGCGATGTCCTGCAACTGCCCCAGGACGAAGAACTGGCCGCGGCTCCACACGCCAAGCTGCTCGATGCCCTCCACCTCCCGCACCTCGCCCAGATCCACCAGGTGGTAGAAAACCGGACGCAGGATGAGGGCTTCCAGGCCCGGCCGCACCAGGACGTAGGGGCTCGGCTCGCCCTTGTCGCGGTGGTAGGAGACGCGGATCGGGTGGTCGCAATCGGCGATCACAAATTCGTCAATATTTGTCCTGAAAGTGAGTTCCTGGTCGCGATTCGCGCCCGTCGCCGTCACCTCCACCGCGGTGAAGGGCGCATCGTCGACCTGGATGCGGCCGCGCTCGGCCGGCGTGACCAGCCAATACTCGCCGGATTCTGCGCGTTTCAGCACGGTGGAGAAGAGTTTAACCAACGGCTTCCGGTGGATCGGCGACCCCCGATAGAACCACGTCCCGTCCCTGGCGATGCGCATGTCAAAATCGCCACAGCGCGGCAGGTCAGCGAACGAAGGGACGGACTCTGGGTTGGACATGGCGGTCGTTAACAAGTTACCCTGACACGATATTACGTTCCCTGTCCTGAGAGGTGAAGGTGGCCATGAGCGAAGGGCAAATTCCGATGACTTCACAAGGGACTAGCAACAACCCGGCCGGCGCCGACCTGGCCAACGTGATCGAGGGAATCAGCCAGCGGGTCGAGGCGGTGCGCCGCCAGCTCGGCCAGGTGATTTTCGGCCAGGAACAGACGGTTGAGCAGGCTTTGATTTCCGTCCTGTCGGGCGGCCATGTGCTGCTGATCGGCGTGCCGGGCCTCGCCAAGACCAAATTGGTGGATTCGCTGGGCGCCGTGCTCGGCCTCGACGCCAACCGGGTGCAGTGCACGCCGGATTTGATGCCGGCCGACATCGTCGGCTCGGAAGTGCTGGAAGAAGGCGAGTCCGGCCGGCGCTCCTTCCGCTTCATTAAAGGCCCGGTCTTCTGCCAGCTCTTGATGGCGGACGAAATCAACCGCGCCAGCCCGCGTACCCAGTCGGCGCTGCTGCAGGCGATGCAGGAGCGCAAGGTCTCCGTCGCCGGCCACACCTACGCGCTGCCGGAGCCATTTCATGTTCTGGCGACGCAGAACCCGCTGGAGCAGGAAGGCACCTATCCCCTGCCCGAGGCGCAGCTCGACCGCTTCTTGCTGCAGATCGATGTCGACTACCCGTCGCCGGATGCCGAGCGGCAGATGCTGATCGTCACCACCGGCTCGCACGAGGCGGGCCTCACCCGCGTGATGACGCCGGACGACGTCATGGCGGCGCAGCGCCTGGTACGGCGCATGCCGGTCGGCGAGAAGGTGGTCGAGGCGATCCTGAAGCTGGTGCGCGCCGGCCGTCCGGAATTGACCGGCATCAAGGAAGTGAAGGAAGGCCTGGCCTGGGGTCCCGGCCCGCGCGCCGGCCAGGCGCTGATGCTGGCGACCCGCGCCCGCGCGCTGATCCATGGGCGTTTCAGCCCCTCGATCGACGATGTGGTGGCGCTGGCGCATCCGGTGTTGCGCCATCGCGTGGCGCTGACTTATGGCGCGCGCGCCGAGGGCGCCACGCCGAAAGCGATTATCGACCGGCTGATCAACGAGATCGGCTAGCATTGTAGAGGCGGCATTTCGAGCCAGCATGGCCCAGACCGCGTTCGAAAAAGCGAGATACCAGGCGGCGGAAATCGCCGAGCGCATCCCGGCTTTGCTGCTGGCGGCCCAGCGTATCGCCGCGACCATCGAGCAGGGCGTGCATGGCCGCCGCCGCGTCGGCCGTGGCGAGGCCTTCTGGCAGTTCCGGCAATATTATCCGGGCGACGAGATTCGCCGCCTCGACTGGCGGCAATCGGCGAAGTCCGATCGCCTGTTCCTGCGCCAGATGGAATGGTCGGCGTCGCAGACGGCGTTCCTGTGGTGCGACCTCTCCGCTTCCATGCGCTTCGGCAGCAGCCGCGATCTGTCCACCAAGATCGAGCGTGCCGAGGTGCTGACCCTGGCGCTGGCCGGCGCCTTGTCGCGCGCCGGCGAACGCGTCGCCCTGCTG
Source organism: Dongiaceae bacterium (assembly GCA_035549815.1). Classification (GTDB taxonomy): domain Bacteria; phylum Pseudomonadota; class Alphaproteobacteria; order Dongiales; family Dongiaceae; genus Dongia_A. The sequence goes on along the minus strand of DASZQC010000053.1, from coordinate 4,388 downwards.
GGGTCGGGCGAGCGGCCCAGCGCCGGCCGCTTCGTGCTAGAGGCCATCGCCCACCGCCTGGCCTATCAGGCGAGCCAGGCGGAGCAGACTTCGGAAGCGAAATTCTCGCTGCCGCCGGCGGCCGCCCTGCCCGCCCATGCCCATGTGATCCTGATCAGCGACTTCCTGGCACCGATCTCGGAACTGCGCACGGCGATCAACCGTTTTGCCGGTGGCGCCTGCCGCGGCCACCTGATCCAGGTGCTGGATCCGGCGGAACTGGACCTCCCCTATGCCGGGCGGGTGCGCTTCGAAGGCGTCGAGGGCGAAGGCGAGTTGCTGATGAGCCGCGCCGAGAACATCCGCGACGAATATCGCAGCGAGCTGGCGCACCATTGGGAAGGGCTGAAGCAACTGACGCAATCGGCCGGCTGGAGCCTGTCGCGCCACATCACCGACCAGTCGCCGGCGAAATCGCTGCTGGAAGCCTATCAGTGGCTGTCGGCCGACCGCCGCCCCACGGTCCAGCAATAGGAGGACCGGCGGCGCGATGTTCTCCTCCATGCTCACCCTCGGCAATCTGACCTTCGCGGCGCCCTGGCTGCTGGCGGCGCTGCTGGCATTGCCGATCCTGTGGTGGCTGCTGCGCCTGACGCCGCCCAGCCCGCGCCGCGTGCAATTCCCGCCGATCCGCCTGCTGCTGTTGCTGCGGCCGAAGGAAGAGACGCCGCATCGCACCCCCTGGTGGCTGATCCTGTTGCGCCTGTTCATCGCCGGCCTGGTGATCTTCGGTCTGGCGCAGCCTTTGTGGAACGCGAATTTCGGCTTTCCGCAGGCAGGCCCGGTGATGGTCGTCGTGGATGACGGGTGGGCCGCGGCGCATGATTGGAGCGAGCGACAGGAAGTGGCGCAGCGTCTGATCGAGCGCGCCGAGCGCAACGGCCGCCAGGTGATCCTGATGACCACCGCGCCGCAGGCGAGCGCGCCGGCTTTCGCCCTGGCGCCGATGCCGGCCGAGACCGCGGCGGCGCAACTGGAAGCCTTGCAGCCCTCGCCCTGGCCCAGCGACCGCGCGGCAGCGACGGAAAGGCTGGCGCAGGCGGAATTGCCCACCGGCCTCAACACCTTCTGGATCGCCGACGGCATCGGCAGCGAGCGGCCGGCGATCGATGCGGATTTCGCCGACGCGCTGCGCAGCCGCGGCGAGCTGGACGTCATGGGCACCGGCCTCAACCTGCCGCAACTGGTGCTGCCGCCGGAGCGCGACGCGGACGGATTGTGGGCCCGCGTGCAGCGCGCGCAGATCGGCGCGGCGCAACCCATCCATCTGCGCGCCATCGATCGCGACGGCCGTACTTTGGGCCTGTCCGACGGATTGTTCCGCGCCAACGAGGCGACGGCACGCATCAAGCTCGACCTGCCCATCGAGCTCGCCAATCGCGTCAGCCGCGTGGTGCTGGAGAACGGCGCTACCGCCGGATCGGTGGCGCTGCTGGATGATGGCGGCGGGCGCAAGCCGATCGGCATCGCCAGCGACAACCCGACCCTGTCGCGCCAGCCGATGCTGGGCGACATCTATTTCGTCGAGCGCGCGCTGGCACCCAACCACGAAGTGCGCGCCGACCGGCTGCAGACTTTGCTGAAGCAGGAACTGGCGGTCATCGTCCTGACCGACCAATCGACCTTCGCCGAGGGCGACCGCCGCGCGCTGGATGAATGGGTCGATCGCGGCGGCATGGTGGTGCGCTTCGCCGGCGAGCGCCTGGCCGCCGATCCGGCCGCCGATGCCGGCGCCGATTTACTGCCGGTGCGCCTGCGCAAGGGCGACCGTACCTTGGGCGGCGCCTTGTCCTGGACCGAGCCGGCGCACCTGGCGGACTTTCCGACCTCCTCGCCCTTCGCCGGCCTGCAATTGCCGAAGGACGTGCAGATCAATCGCCAAGTCCTGGCCGAGCCCGACATCGACCTCGGCAACAAGACCTGGGCGCGGCTGACCGACGGCACGCCGCTGGTCACCGGCGCGCGCAAGGGCAAGGGCTTCGAGGTTTTGTTCCATGTCAGCAGCAACGCCGATTGGTCGAACCTGCCGATCTCCGGCCTGTTCGTGGAGATGCTGGACCGGCTGGTGATGACGGCCTCGGGCATGGAAACGAATGCCGATGAGAATCGGCCGCTGGCGCCGGCGCAGACGCTGAACGCCTTCGGCCAGTTGGTGCCGCCGGTCGCCTCGGCCGTCGCGATCTCCGCCAAGGATGTCGGCGCCGTGCCGGTCGGCCCCCAGCATCCACCGGGATTCTACGGCCCCGACGGGCAACGCCGCGCCATGAACGTCGCCTCGGCCCAGGCCGTGTTCGCACCGCTGACCGTGCCGGCGCGCGCGCTGGCGGCGGACCGCACGCTGGATTTGGCGCCGTCCATGTTCGTCATCGCCTTCCTGCTGCTGATCGCCGACCTCATCATCGCGCTGCTGCTGCGCGGCCTGCTGCGGCGGCGCAGCCTTGCCACGGCCAGCGTCGTCGCCCTCGCTTTGCTGTTCGGGCAGCAGAAGAGCGAAGCACAGCAGATTCCCGACAACGACATCCTGGCCGCGACGGAGACCACGCATCTGGGCTATGTGCGCACCGGCGTGCCGCAGGTCGACGCCACCAGCCGCGCCGGCCTCTATGGCCTGACGCAGATGCTGCTGCGCCGTACCTCGGTCGATGTCGGCGATCCGGTCAGCGTCGACCTCGAGGCGGACGAACTGTCTTTCTATCCCTTCCTCTATTGGCCGATCACCGCGGGCCAGCGCACCTTGTCGCCGCAGGCGATCGACAAGCTGAACAAGTACCTCGCGACCGGCGGCATGCTGTTCTTCGACACCGCCGACCAGAATCTGATCGGCATGGGCGGCGGCGGCCTTGGCCCGGGCGCGCAGCGCTTGATCGAATTGACGCCCGGCCTTGACGTGCCGCGGCTGGTGCCGATCCCGCCGGATCACGTGCTGACCAAGTCGTTCTACTTGCTGCGCGACTTCCCCGGCCGCTGGCTGGGCGGCAGCATCTGGGTCGAGGCGCCGCGCGGCCGCATCAATGACGGCGTCAGCGGCATCATCGTCGGCAGCAACGATTACGCCGGCGCCTGGGCGACGGACGAACTGAGCCAACCTCTGTTCCCGGTGACGCCCGGCGGCGAGCGGCAGCGCGAGATGGCCTTCCGCTTCGGCATCAATGTCGTGATGTATGCCCTGACCGGCAACTACAAGTCGGACCAGGTGCATGTGCCGGCGATCCTGGAGCGCTTGGGCCAATGATCCGCGACGCATATTCCCTGGCGCTTGATCCGTTGCTGCCCTGGTGGGCGATCGCGGCGCTCGTCATTCCGTTCGCGCTGCTGGTGGCCTATGCGCTAATCCGGCGCGCGCGCGGCGGCGTGCTGCGCCTGCTGGCCGGGGCGGCGATGACCGCGATCCTGCTCAACCCGTCGTTGGTGCAGGAGCAGCGCGCCTATCAGAAGGACATCGCCCTGGTGGTGGTGGACCGCTCCCCCAGCCAGACCTTGGAGAACCGCAACGCCGATGCCGATGCGACGGTGGCGGCTTTGCGCAAGGCGGCGGAGAATTTCCAGGACCTCGATCTGCGCGTGGTCGAGACGCGCGGCGGCACCGATCACGCGGAAAAAGGCACGCAATTGTTCGACGTGACCCGCGACGCGCTGGCCGATATCCCGCAACAGCGCCTGGCCGGCCTCGTCATGGTCACCGACGGCCAGGTGCACGATGTACCGCCCACGGCGCGCGAGTTGGGCGTCGCGGCCCCGGTGCATCTGGCGTTGACCGGCGATCCGGACAGCCGCGACCGGCGCATGCAGGTGACCCAGGCGCCGACCTTCGGCCTGGTGGGCAAGAGTGTCGACGTCACCTTCCAGGTCGACGACCTGGGCAGCCCCGCGCAAGGCACCGCCAACGTAGTGATCCGCCGCGACGGCGAGCAGGTCGCGGCCATTCCCGCCCCCATCGGCCAGCCGCAGACGGTGCCGCTGGAGATCGCCCATGGCGGCCAGACGGTGTTCGAGATCGAGGTCGAGAAAGGCCCGGCCGAGCTGACCATGGCCAACAATGCCGCCGTCTTCGCGGTCAGCGGCGTGCGCGACCGGCTGAAGGTGCTGTTGATTTCCGGCGAACCTTATCCGGGCGAGCGCACCTGGCGCAATTTGCTGAAGTCCGACCCCTCGGTCGAGCTGATCCATTTCACCATCCTGCGGCCGCCGAACAAGCAGGACGCGACGCCGATCAACGAGCTGGCCCTGATCGCCTTCCCGGTCGATGAGCTGTTCGATATCAAGCTCAAGGAATTCGACCTGATCATCTTCGACCGGTTCCAGCATCTGGGCATCCTGCCGGACGAGTATTTCGAGCACATCGTCGATTA
>DASZQC010000052.1:0-15396 GCA_035549815.1 Dongiaceae bacterium | reverse complement strand
GGATAGGCGGGATTGGTGATCTGCGACACGAAGCTGCGATTGGCGCCGAGCGCATCGGCCAGGCGCTGGCGCATCCCAGAGGGGCGCAGATCGAGCACGCGCAGCAGGATGCGCTTATATTCCGCGACCCAGTTGACCTCCGCAGCGCGGTCGCCATCATCGGCCATTGTGGTCATCCTGGGTCACTACGCCGGCAGCGCGCCGGCGATGGCGGCCTTCACCAGGCCGACAGAGGACGCGGACACCGATAACGTGCGCAACCCGGCCATCAGCAGATGCGGCACGATGCGCGGATCGGATGCCGCATCGCCGCACAGGCTGACGTCGCGGCCCGTCTTCCTGCCATGCTCGACGGTGCGCGCGATGAGGCTCAGCACCGCAGGATCGGCCGCGTCGGCATAATCGGCGAGCGTGGCGATGTCGCGCGCGGCGGCCATGACATATTGGGTCAGGTCGTTGGAGCCGATGGAATAGAAATCCGCGTCGAAGCGGTCGATGGCGATGGCGGCGGCCGGCACCTCCACCATGATGCCGAGCGGCGGCCGGCGATGTGGGATCTTCGCCGCCTGCAGCTCCGCCACCACGGCGTCCAGATGTTCGCGGCCGCGCGCCAGGTCGCTCGGCACCGCCACCATCGGCAGCATGATTTTCAGGCTGCCGTGCAACGCGGCACGGCACAAGGCACGCAACTGGACGCGGAAGATATCGGGCTTCAGCAGCGACAAGCGGATTCCGCGGGTGCCGAGGAAGGGATTGCCTTCGTCATCAAGGGTCAGGCCCGCCACCGGCTTGTCGCCGCCAGCATCGAGGGTGCGAATGGTGACCGGCCGCTGCCCCGCCCATTCCAGGACGCGGCGGTAGGCCTGGTACTGCGTCTCCTCGTCCGGCAGCCTCGCGCCGTCATGGACCAGGAATTCCGAGCGCACCAGGCCGATGCCGTCGCACATCGCGGGATCGAGTGTCTGCAACTCGTCCGGCCCCGCGGCATTGATCATCACCGCGACCGGCTCGCCATTCGGCATCACCGCGGGTTTCAGCCGGAAGCTTTCGGCCAGCTTGCGGCGCTGCTTGATCTCCGCGCCGCGCTCGGCCGCCGCGGCACGGGTCGCCGCCTCCGGCGCCACCACCAGGATGCCGCGCTCGCCATCCACCATCGCTTCCTGGTCGCTCGACACGCCGAGCACGTCGCTGCCCAGACCGACCACCATGGGGATGCCGCGGGCGCGGGCCAGCAATGCCACATGGCTGGTCGGGCTGCCGGCGGCGAGCGCGATGGCCGATCCGTCGCGCCATTCGATGCCGAGAAAGCGCGACGGCGGCAGATCGCGCGCCACCAGCACGGTGCCGGCCGGTACCGCCGCCAACTGGCGCCCCGACAAGACGTGCAGCACGCGATCTTTCAGATCTTCAAGGTCGGCGGCGCGGGCGCGGAAATACTCGTCCTCGGCCCCGGTGTAGTCGGCGATCTGCGCATCGAGCGCCGCCGCCCAGGCCAGCTCGGCCGCCGCACCCTCGGCGATGGCCGCCAAGGCGGGCTCGGCCAGGGTCTCATCGCCGAGCATGGCGATCTGGAACTCCAGGATCTCGCGCGCGTCCTCGGCGGCGCTTTCCGAAACCGCCTCCAATTGCTCGGCCGCGCGGTGAATGGCCTGATGCAATCGTGCCGCCTCCGCCGCGGCGTCGCCGGCGACATGTGTGCCATCGCCGCTGTCTGCTTCGGCCAGGACGAAGAGACGGCTGAACGCCAGGCCGGGCGACGCCGGCCTGCCGTGCAGGCGGAGCTCAGCCATCGCCGTGCGCTTCGTCGAAGTCGCGCCGCACCAGATCGACCAGCGCGACGACCGCCGCATCGGCATCCTCACCGACGGCCCGGAAATGCAGCACCGAACCCTTGGCCGCCTTGAAGGCCATGACCTTCACGATGCTCTTGGCGTCGATCCATGGACCGCCGTCGGACAGGCTCAGCTCGATCTTGCTGCCGAAGGTCTTGGCCAGCTTGGTCAGCTTCACCGATGGGCGCGCATGCAGGCCCACTTCATGGGCGATGAGGATCGCGCCGGTCGATGCGCCCGATTTCGTTCCGACATCGCTCATCGCGCCGAATATTCCTCTGCCGTGTCGCGCACCAGCTCGACGCGCGAGCCGCCGGCGGCCTCCGTCGCCGCCAGCACTGCGCCCTCGACCACCGGGGCGTTGCAAATCAGTACCTTGCCGCGCCGATCCTCGGGCAGCATTTCGATCGCCATTTCGCTGTTGGTCTCCGCCCCGCCAAGATCGACCAGCACCACCACGCCGGCGTTCGACCAAGCCCGGTCGATGGCCGACATGATCTGGCCGACATCGGTGCCGAGGCCGCCGGACGGATTGCCGCCGGTCCAGGCGAGCGGCACCTCTTCGCCCACCATCTGGCGCACCATGTCGGCGGCGCCTTCTGCGACCTTCGGGGAATGGGAAACGATGACGACGCCGACGTTGTCCATCACGCCTTCTCCAGCAAGGTGCCGACGGTCTCGATCAACAGGGCCGAGGACCGGGCGCCGGGATCCATATGGCCGATCGAGCGGTCGCCCAGGAATGAGGCACGACCGCGCACCGCCTTGATCGGCTTGGTCGCTTCGGCCGCGTCATGCGCCGTTCGCGCAACCTCCGCCGCGTCCGGATTGCCGCCCTCCAGCGCCTCCGCCACCGGGATCAGCACGTCCAGCATGGTCTTGTGACCGCGCTCGGCCTTGCCGCGCGTCTGCACCGCACGGATGGCGGCCCGGAAGGCCTTCACCAGATCGGCGCGCGTGGGGTTCTCCGGCAGCTCCTTGCCCAGCGCCATGAACAACGTGCCGTAGAGCGGGCCGGAGGCGCCACCCACCTTCATGACCAAGGTGGTGCCGACGCTTTTCAGGAATTCCGGCCAGCTCTTGGCGCTCAACGAGGCGGCATCGGCCGCCACGGCCTCGAAGCCGCGCTTCATGTTGATGCCATGGTCGCCGTCGCCGATCGCCTGGTCCAGCGAGGTCAATTCCTCCGCATGACTGTCGATCACGGCGGCCACCGCATGCACCAAAGCCGAACGCAAAGCTGCCGAATCCTGCATCACGCCAAACCCTGTTCTTCCGTCATCCACCTGTTCACCTGATCCGCTCGCCGTCGGCGCCGAAATAAAGCGGCTGGCGCAGCGTGATATCTATGGCGTCGCCGACCGCGAGATCCACCTCCGGATCGACCAGGGTCACCAGCTTGTGCTCACCGACGGTCAGATGCAGGTGGTTCTGGTCGCCCAGATGTTCGATCCACTCGACCTTGGCATGGGCGCCGCCATTGGCCCGCGCGATCGCCACATGCTCGGTGCGCGCGCCGATGGTCCTGGTACCCGCCGGCGCGTTATGGCTGGGGAAGGCCTGCGGCGGCAGCAGGTTGATCGACGGCATGCCGAGGCGCGTCGCCACATAGATATTGCGCGGCGATTCGTAGATTTCGCGCGGTGAGCCGATCTGTACCAGGCGCCCGTGATCCAGCACGCCGATCCGGTTGGCCATGGTCATGGCCTCTGTCTGGTCGTGCGTCACATAAAGAACGGTGGCGCCCAGATCCTGCTGGATGTGCTTCAACTCCAGGCGCATTTCGGCGCGCAGCTTGGCGTCGAGGGACGACAGCGGCTCGTCCATTAGGAAAATCGACGGATTGCGCACCAGCGCGCGACCGATGGCGACGCGCTGCATCTCGCCGCCCGACAGGCGGGTGGCGCGGTTATTCAGCTTCTGCTCGATGCGCAACAGTCTGGCGACCCGCTCCACGCTTTGGCGGATCGTCACCTCGTCCACTCTGCGCACGGGGGAACGCAGCGGGAATGCCAGATTCTCGAACACGCTCAGATGCGGGTAGAGCGAGTATTGCTGGAACACGAAGGCGACGTTGCGCTCCGCCGGCGACTTGGACGTGGCATCGACGCCGCCGATGGAAATGCGGCCATGGTCCGGCTTCTCCAGCCCGGCGATCAGGCGCAAGGTCGTGGTCTTGCCGGCGCCGGTCGGCCCCAGCAGCACCACGAACTCGCCATTGCCGATGGTGAGGTCAAGGCTGCTGACTGCGGCGATGTCGCCGAAATTCTTGCCGATCTGCTCGAGCCGGACCTCAGCCATGGGCGGCCCCCTCGAACAAGGCGCTGCGGATGGCGCGGCCGCTCTCCTGCTCGAACAGCGACAAGCGGTCGGACATGAAGCGCAGCCCCACGTTGGTGCCGGGCTTTACGTCGCCGGTCGACTTGGTGCGTGCCTTGACCTGGCCGAAATCGGTGTTGACGGTCACGATCTGCGTCGTCCCCAGATACTCGCTGCCATAGACCGAGCCGCGCAGGGCGGAGCGGTCATCGAAGCTGATATGCTCCGGTCTAACACCCAGCGCGAGATCGCGCGGCGCCACATCCTCATGCACCACGGGCATCTGCACCATCGCCTGGCCCAGGCGCGCCTCGCCGGAGCCGCGCTGCAGCCCGGCATTGAACTGCAGGAAATTCATCGGCGGCGAGCCGATGAACTCGGCGACGAACTTGCTGACCGGGCGGGCATAGATCTCCTGCGGCGGGCCGAACTGCTCGATCAGCCCCTTGTTCATGACCGCGATCTTGTCGGCCATGGACATGGCCTCGAGCTGGTCGTGGGTCACATAGACCGTGGTGGCTTTCAGGCGATTGTGCAGGCCGCGCAGCTCGCCGCACATCAGGTGGCGGAACTCGGAGTCCAATGCACCCAACGGTTCGTCCATCAGGAAGCACATCGGCTCGCGCACAATGGCCCGACCAAGCGCCACGCGCTGCCGATCGCCGCCGGACAGGCCGGAGACCGGCTTGTCCAGGATGTGCTCGATCCGCAGGATACGCGCCGCCTCTTCCACCCGCCGGTCGATCTCCGATCCCGGCATGCCCTGGCATTTCAGGGAGAAGCCGATGTTCTTGCGCACGTTCATGTGCGGATAGAGCGCGAAGAGCTGGAAGACGAAGGCGATGTCGCGCTCCGCCGCGCGCTTGAAGGTGACGTCGTCGCCGCCCAGCAGGATGCGACCCGAGGTCGGCAATTCCAATCCGGCGATCATGCGCAAGGTCGTGGTCTTGCCGCAGCCCGAGGGGCCGAGCAGGACGAAGAACTCGCCATTCTCGACCACGAAGTTGGAATCCTTCACCGCGGCGAAATCGCCGAAACTCTTGTGCAGGTTTTCTACGCGAATCTCGGCCATCGCCTACTCCGGGAACTTGCTGACGATGGTGAACATGAGCGTGCCGGCCAGCACGGTGACGAACGAGTAGCTGTAGAGCGTGATCGAGAACGGCTGCACCAGCATGATCACGCCAAGCGCGATCAGGCCGATGGCGACGTTCTCCAACAGGTCGCGACGAGCCCAGCGCGGCCAGCGCCTCTTGCCCGTGGCGGTGTTTGGGGCCGATTGGGGTTGCACGCTCATTTACGCACCGCGCCGAAGGTGATGCCGCGCAGCAAATGCTTCCGCAGCAACACGGTGAAGACCACGATCGGGATCAGGAACAAGGTGGTTCCGGCGCCCACGGCGGGCCAATCCATGCCGCCTTCGCCGATGATGGTCGGGATGAAGGGCGGCGCGGTCTGCGCCTCGCCCGAGGTCAGCAGGACGGCGAAGGCATATTCGTTCCAGGCGAAGATCAGACAGAAGATCGAGGTGGCGGCGATGCCCGTGGCGGCCTGGGGCAGCACGACCTTGAAGAAGGCCTGGAGCCGCGTGTAGCCGTCGATCATCGCCGCCTCTTCATACTCGCGCGGGATCTCGTCGATGAAGCCCTTCAGCAGCCAGACCGCCAGCGACACGTTGACCGCCGTATAGAGCAGGATCATGCCGAGGGCCGAATCGGACAGGCCAAGCTCGCGATACATCAGGTAGATCGGAATGGCGACCGCGATCGGCGGCATCATGCGCGTCGACAGGATGAAGAACAACAGATCGTCGGCCAGCGGAATCTTGAACCGCGAGAAGGCATAGGCCGCGAACACGCCGAGCGAGACCGCCGCGAAGGTGGAGCCGAAGGCGATGATCAGCGAGTTGACGAAACGCGGCAGGTAATTGGACGGGCCGGCGATCACCATCTCGCGCTTGCGGGTGACCTCGTCGCACGCACCCTGCGGCGGACCCAGCGCGGCGATGTATTCGTCGGTCTGCCGCGTGCGGGTGGTGAACAGGTTGCAATAGCCTTCCAGCGAAGGGTCGAACACGACCTTCGGCGGATAGGAGATGGAATCCGGCGGCGTCTTCCAGGCGGTGGCGAAAATCCAGGCCAGCGGGATCATGGTGACGATCGCGTAGAGAATCACCAAAGCCGCGGCGACGCGCTTGGACGTCGCCGAAGGCTCGACGACGGAATGGGCTGTCGTGACGGCGCCGCTCATCGCTGCTTCACCTTGTTCAGGGCCTTCACATAGATGTTGGCGAGGCCGAAGATCACCACGAACAGGATGATAGCGAAGGCCGAGGAATAGCCTGTCCGATACGCTTCGAAGGCCTGCCGCTTCAGCGTGATCGAGGCGAGCTCGGTGGTGGAGCCCGGGCCACCGCCGGTCAGCAGCACCACCATGTCGAACATCTTGAAGTTCTCGATGCCGCGGAACAGCACCGCCAGCATGATGAAGGGCAGCGCCATGGGCAAAGTGATCGACCAGAATTGCCGCCATTTGGAGGCCCGGTCGACCTCCGCCGCCTCATAGATATAGTCCGGGATGGAGCGCAAACCGGCGAGGCAGATCAGCATCACATAGGGTGTCCACATCCAGGTATCGACGATGACGATGGCCCAGGGCGCCAGCGTGACCGATCCCAGCATCTCGAATGAAGATGGCGGGATGCCGGTGAAGAACGAGACGATGTAGTTGAACAGGCCGATCTGCGGCTGAAACAAGAATTTCCAGAAATTGCCGACCACCGCCGGCGAGAGCATCATCGGAATGAGAATGATGGTCGTCCAGAAAGCGTGGCCGCGGAACTTTCGATCGATGAGATAGGCCAGGCTGAAGCCGATCAGGGTCTGGAAGAAGATGGTCCAGAAGACGAAATGCGCCGTCGCCTGCATCGCCGCCCAGACTTCCGGCGAACTAAGGATATCCTGGTACCATTTGATGCCGACATTCACGACCTTGCGGTTCGGGCGGTTGGACGCATAGTTGGTGAAAGAGAGATAGATCGTCCAGATCAACGGGAAGATGTTGATCGCCAGCAACAGGACCATCGTCGGCGCGACGAACAGCCAAGCGATGGAACGATCGGACAGGCCGCGGACGGCCTTCCCCAGACTCGGTGGTGTCGCGCTGGCAACGCGACTGGCAATGGCGTCAATATCGGGCATGCTGATCCTGGCTCCTGCGGCGTCCCCGGCCTATAGCCGGAGACGCCGTCGCGGGAGTGTTATGAACCGCTAGATCTTGCCTTCTTCTTCGAAGATCGCAGTCCAGTCTTGAATCAGGCCGTCGAGGGCCTCCTTGGCCGTTCCCTTGTCGGCCACGACATAGTCATGCAGGCGCTTCTGCATGGCCTGGAGCAACGAGGCATAGGCCGGCTCCTGCCAGAAGTCCTGCACACCACCCATCGCTTCCAGGAACTGCGCCGCGAAGGGCTGCGAGTCCTTGAAGCTCGGGTCGTTCAGCACGGCGTTGTGGCAGGCATACCCGCCGAGCGACCACCACTTCTTCTGCACGTCCGGCTGGGCGAACCATTTGATGTAGGCCAGCGCGCCGTCCATGTTGTCGGTGTTGGCGACGACCGAGATACCCTGACCGCCGAGCGTCGAGGCCGCGATCTTCTCGCTCGGATTGACGAAGAAGCCTGTGACTTTGCCGACGGTTTCGTCCTTCGCCATGCCCGGCATGAACGCGAACCAGTTCATCATCATGGCCACCTGGCCAGATTTGAACGCATCGAGGCCCTCACCCATGTAGCTGTCGGTGTAGCCCGGAGGGGTGCAGCACTTGTAGATGGCCTTGTACATCTCGAGGCCGGCGACCGCATCCGCGGAATTGACGGCGCCCTCCATGTCGTATTTGCCGGGCGTGTTCTCGTATTTGAAGCCATACGGGTAGAGCGCCGAGGTGGCGCCCATGGTGATGCCTTCGGACGCGCGCTCGGTGAAGATCGCCGCGCCATAGACGGTCTTGCCATCGATCTTGCGGCCCTGGAAGAACTCGGCAGTGTCCTTCAGTTCGTCCCAGGTCTTCGGCGGCGCCAAGTCACGGCCGTATTTGGCCTTGTATTCCGCCATCAGCTCGGGATTCTCGAACCAGTCCTTGCGATAGAACCAGCCGTTCGCGTCACCCATCGCCGGCAGCGCCCAATAGTTCGGCGTGCCCTTCGGCCAGGTCGAATAGGCATAGACGGTGGCCGGCGCGAAGTCCGACATCTTGATTCCTTCCTTGTCGAAGAAATCATTCAGCTTCACGTAATAGCCGTTCTCGGCCGAGCCGCCGATCCACTGCGAGTCACCGATCAGCAGGTCGCACAGCTTGCCGCCGGAATTCAGTTCGTTGAGCATGCGGTCGGCGAAGTTCGGCCACGGCACGAACTCGAACTTCATCGTGGTGCCGGAGGCCTTCTCGAAGTCCTTGGACAGTTCGACCAGAGCGTTGGCGGGGTCCCACGCGGCCCAGCACAAGGTCAGTTCATCCGCCTGGGCGGCGCCCGTCGGCGCCAAGGCAAAAACGGCAGCCAGCGCGCTCGCGCCCGCCAGAAGTTTCCTCATTTGGATTTCCTCCCACTGTTGCGATGTACGTTTCCGGCGCCCTGCCGCCGGTACTCCCGACCCGCCCCTTTTGGGCCTTGACCGGGAGCGTCACGCTTTTTGATGCCGCCGCAGCCGCTTCCAGATGGATTCATACGGCGTCGTCGTGATGTTTAGTGTTACGTACAGTTACTAAACAACACAAGGCCGAACGAGCATATCGCCGGGAAATTCGTCGCTGCATCGCAGCAAAATCGGCCATTTCGTTGTGCGACCGCACAATCACCGGCCGTCGCCTCTCCCAAGTTTCCTAAACTCGCCTTCCCTCCACGCAACATACCATCAGTCTATTTGAGGTATCTACCTCATTTTTGAGTTGCGCCGATCAGACCCGTTCGGCAAAGTCTGCGCATGTCCAATCGCCGCCGCCGCACCACCCTGGTCGATGTCGCCGACGTCGCGGGCGTCAGCCTCGCTACCGTCGATCGCGTCTTCAACCATCGTCCCGGTGTCAGCCCGCGCACGGCGGAGCGCGTGGAGCAGGCGCTGGTGCGCTTGGGCTACCGGCCCGATCCTGCGGCCGTGCGCCTGGCGCGCGGCATCCAGTACCAGTTCTGCTTCGTGCTGCCGGCCGGCACCAACAGCTTCATGAATCTGCTGGCGGGCCAGGTGGAGCGCACGCTGATCGCGCTCGCGGATCAGCAGGCCTATGGCGACATCATCCGCGTCGACGTGTTCGACCCCAACGTGCTGGCGAATACGTTGCGCGGCCTCATCGGGCGCTATCACGGCGTGGCGATCGTGGCGCTGGACCATCCGCTGGTGCGCGACGCCATCAACGCGCTGGTCGATTCCGGAGTCAGCGTGGTGACGCTGGTCTCCGACGTGCCGAATTCGCGCCGGCATCGCTTCGTCGGCATCGACAATTCGGCGGCCGGCCGCACCGCCGGCACGCTGATGGGCCGCTTCGCCGGATCGCGCAGTGGACCGGTCGGCATGATCGCCGGCAGCCTGGCGCTGCGCGACCATGTGGAGCGCATGTTCGGTTTCCAGCAGGTGATCGGCTCGGAATATCCGTCGCTGCGCGCCTTGCCCGCGCTGGAAGGACGCGACGATACCGACCGCTGCCGCGCGGTGGCGGAAAAGCTGCTGGCCGAGCAGCCCGATCTGGTCGGCATCTACAGCATCGGCGCCGGCAATCGCGGCATCGCCGACGCGCTGAAGGAAGCGGGTCGCGAGCGCGACGTGATCTTCATCGGGCATGAGCTGACCGATCATTCGCGGCGCTACCTGATGCAGGGCACCATGGCGGCGATCCTCAATCAGGATCCGGGGCACGAGGCTCGTTCCGCCGCGCGCATCCTGCTGGCGCAATGCGCCAATCTGCCGGTGGTCGACGACCAGGAACGGATCCGCATCGATATCTTCCTGCGCGACAATCTGTATTAGGCGCAGTCATGTTCGTGGGCATCGATCTCGGCACGTCCTCGGTCAAGAGCGTTCTGCTCGACGACCAGCAGCACATCGTCGCCACCGCGACTTCGCCGCTCGAAGTGCAGCGCCCGGCCCCCGGCTTTTCCGAGCAGGACGCCGAGAGCTGGTGGCAGGCGACGCTCACCACCTTCGACGATCTGAAGCGCCAGGCGCCACAGCAGATGGCGGCCGTCAGCGGCATCGGCCTGTCCGGCCAGATGCATGGCGCCACCTTGCTGGACAAGGCCGGCAAGGTGCTGCGGCCCTGCATCCTGTGGAACGACGTGCGCGCGGCGGAGGAATGCCGCCATCTGGAACAGCGCCTGCCGGAGTTGGGCCGCATCACCGGCAATCCGGCGATGCCGGGTTTCACCGCGCCGAAGCTCATGTGGGTGAAGAAGCACGAGCCGAACATCTTCGCCCAGGTCGCGAAAGTCCTGCTGCCCAAAGCCTATCTGCGCTTCCGCCTCACGGGCGAGTTCTTCGAGGACATGTCGGATGCGTCCGGCACCCTGTGGCTCGACGTCGGCAAGCGCCGCTGGTCGGACCAGGCGCTGGATGCGACGGAGATGACGCGCGACCAGATGCCGGTTTTGGTCGAAGGCAGCCAGCCGGCCGGCATGCTGCGCGCCGAGCTGGCGCAGCGCTGGGGCATGGCGAAGCCGCCGGTCGTTGCCGGCGGCGCAGGCGACAATGCGGCAGGCGCCGTGGCGCTGGGCGCGATCAGCCCCGGCGACGCCTTTGTGTCGCTCGGCACTTCCGGCGTTTTGTGGGCGACGACGGAGGGCTTCGCGCCCAATCCCAAGGCGGCGGTACATGCCTTCTGCCATTGCGTGCCGGACACCTGGCACCAGATGGGCGTGATCCTGTCGGCGGCCTCGTGTCTGTCGTGGCTGTCCGGCTTCGTCGGCCAGCCGGAAGTGGAATTGCTGCGCGAGCGCGGCGAAACGCTGGAGCGACCGAGCTCGGTGCTGTTCCTGCCCTATCTCTCCGGCGAGCGCACGCCACACAACGATGCCGACATCCGCGCCGCCTTCGTCGGCCTTTCGCACCAGACCGGCCGCAAGGAGCTGACCCAGGCGGTGATGGAAGGTGTGGCTTTCGCCTTGCGCGATTGTCTGGAGGCGTTGCGCGCTGCCGGTACCAACCTTTCCGCGGCGGACGCCATCGGCGGCGGCTCGCGTTCGGCGCTGTGGCTGAAGATCATCGCCAATGTACTCGACCTGCCGATCCATCGCCTGGCCGACAGCGAAGTCAGCGGCGCCATGGGCGCCGCCTTGCTCGGCCGCATGGCGGCGACCGGCGAAAGCCCGCGTTCGGTCTGCCGGCCGCCGCAGCGCAGCGCCACGATCGCGCCGGATAAGAACCTACGCGATGCCTATGCGGACTCTTATGCCCATTACAAAAAACTCTACCCAGGGATCAAGGAGGCAACCCGATGAGCGCCGGAAAATTCTTCAGCATCGACCAGCCCATCGCCTATGAGGGGCCTAGCTCCAAGAACCCCCTCGCCTTCAAATGGTACGATCCGGACAAGGTCGTGCTGGGCAAGCGCATGGAGGAGCATCTACGCTTTGCCGTCTGCTATTGGCACAGCTTCTGCTGGACCGGCACCGATCCGTTCGGCGGCGATTCCTTCCAGCGGCCCTGGATGCAACCGGGCGACGCCATGCAGATGGCGAAGCTGAAAGCCGACGTGGCCTTCGAGCTGTTCCGCCTGCTGCGTGTGCCCTTCTTCACCTTCCACGACCGCGACGTGGCACCCGAGGCCGGATCGATCACCGATTCCAACCGCAATGTGCGGCAGATCGGCGAGATCTTCTCGCGCAAGATGGAAGGTACGCGGCTGAAGCCGCTTTGGGGCACCGCCAATCTGTTCTCCAACCGCCGCTACATGGCGGGCGCCGCCACCAACCCGGACCCGGAGATGTTCGCTTATGCCGCGGCGCAGGTGAAGAACGTGCTGGAGCTGACCTATGAGCTGGGTGGCGCCAATTACGTGCTGTGGGGCGGCCGCGAAGGCTACGAGACTTTGCTCAACACCGATTTGAAGCGCGAGATGGACCAGCTCGGCCGGTTCCTCAACCTGGTGGTTGAGCACAAGCACAAGATCGGCTTCAAGGGTACCATCCTGATCGAGCCCAAGCCGCGCGAGCCGACCAAGCACCAGTATGATTTCGACACCGCCTCGGTCTATGGCTTCCTGTGCCGCTATGGCCTGGACAAGGAGGTGAAAGTCAATATCGAGGCCAACCATGCCACGCTGGCCGGGCACACGTTCGAACATGAAATCGCCCTCGCCGTGGCATTGGGCATCTTCGGCTCGATCGACATGAATCGCGGCGACGCGCAATTGGGCTGGGACACCGACCAGTTCCCGAACAACGTGTCGGAAACCGGTCTAGCCATGTACCATATCCTGCAAGGCGGCGGCTTCACCACCGGCGGGCTCAACTTCGACGCCAAGATCCGGCGGCAGTCGCTCGACCCGGACGATCTGCTGCACGCCCATATCGGCGGCATGGATGTCAGCGCGCGCGGCCTGTTGATCGCGGCCAAGATGATCGAGGATGGCCAGCTCGCCAACCACGTGAAGGAGCGTTATGCGGGCTGGGAGACGCCCGAAGGCAAGGCGATGCTGAGTGGGCAAAGATCGCTGGCGGACATCGCCGCCGCAGTCGAGGCGAAAAACCACGAGCCGCAGCCGCGCTCCGGCCGGCAGGAATACCTTGAAAATCTGGTGAACAGCTACGTCTAATCAAGCTTACAGGCCCGGCGCGGCGCAGACCGCGCGGGTCCTCTCTGGGAGGAGACCAAGAATATGGCGATGACCAACATCAAGGGCCCGGCGATTTTCCTGGCCCAGTTTGCCAGCGACACCCCGCCCTTCAACTCGCTCGACAGCATCTGCAAATGGGCGGCGAAGCTCGGCTTCAAGGGCGTGCAGATGCCGAGCTGGGACAAAAGGTTGTTCAACCTTTCGCAAGCCGCGAAGTCGAAAGCCTATTGCGACGACGTGAAAGCCACTGCGGCGAAGCACGGCATCGAGATCACCGAGCTGTCAACCCATCTGCAAGGGCAGCTCGTCGCCGTGCATCCGGCCTATGATGCGGCGTTCGACGGCTTCGCGGACCCGAAAGTGCGCGGCAATCCGAAGGCGCGGCAGCAATGGGCGGTCGACCAGATGATGCTGGCCGCCAAGGCCTCGAAGAACATGGGGCTGACCGAGCATGTCACCTTCTCCGGCGCGCTCGCCTGGCCCTATTTCTATCCCTGGCCGCAGCGCCCGGCGGGCCTGGTGGAGACCGCCTTCGACGAGTTGGCCAAGCGCTGGCACCCGATCCTGGACGCCTTCGACAAAGCGGGCGTCAATGTCTGCTACGAGGTGCATCCCGGCGAGGATCTGCACGACGGCGTGACCTTCGAGATGTTCCTGGAGCGGGTGAAGAACCATCCGCGCTGCAACATCCTCTACGATCCGTCGCACTTCGTGCTGCAAGCGCTCGACTATCTGGAATACATCGACATCTATCACGACCGCATCAAGATGTTCCATGTGAAGGATGCGGAGCTGAACCCGAACGGCCGCACCGGCGTCTATGGCGGCTATCAATCCTGGATCAACCGCGCCGGCCGCTTCCGCTCGCTGGGCGACGGCCAGGTTGATTTCCGCGCCATCTTCTCCAAGTTCGCGCAATACGGCTTCCAGGGCTGGGCGGTGCTGGAGTGGGAATGCTGCATCAAGCATCCGGAGGAAGGTGCCCGCGAAGGCGCCGCCTTCATCAAGGACCATATCATCCGCGTGACCGAGAAGGCCTTCGACGATTTCGCCGCCGGCGGCGCCGATCTGAAGGCCAACCGCAAGATGCTCGGCATCCGCGCCTAAGGGAGGAGATCACATGGGAATCGAAGGCCGCAGCCGGGAATCGGCTGACAAGCGGGTGCGTCTCGGCATGGTCGGCGGCGGCGAAGGCGCTTTTATCGGCGCCGTGCATCGCCTCGCCGCCCGCATGGACGATCATTACACCTTCGTCGCCGGCGCCCTCTCCTCCACGCCGGACAAGGCCAAGCGCTCCGGCGCCGCGCTCGGCCTGGCGCCCGACCGCATCTATTCCGACTACGAGGCGATGGCGAAGGCGGAAGCGAAACGGCCGGACGGCATCGAGGCGGTCTCCATCGTCACACCGAACCACATGCACGCGCCGGTCGCCAAGGCGTTCCTGAAGGCCGGCATCCATGTGATCTGTGACAAGCCGCTGACCACCACGCTCAAAGAGGCGCAATCGCTGCAGAAGGCCGCGGCGGCGAGCAAGGCGATCTTCGCCGTTACCTACAACTACACCGGCTATCCGATGGTGCGGCACGCGCGCACCATGATCGAAGGCGGCGAATTGGGCGAGCTGCGCGTCGTGCAGGTCGAGTATCCGCAGGATTGGCTGACCGAACGGCTGGAGGCGACGGGGCAGAAGCAGGCGGCGTGGCGCACCGACCCGAAGCAATCCGGCGCCGGCGGTTGCATCGGCGATATCGGCACGCATGCCTATGACCTGGCGAGCTTCGTCAGCGGCCTCACGCTCGACTCCCTGAGCGCCGACCTCACCAGCTTCGTGAAAGGCCGCAAGCTCGACGACAACGTCCACATCATGATGCGGTTCAAGGGCGGCGCCAAAGGCATGCTGTGGGCGAGCCAGGTGGCGCCCGGCAACGAGAACGGCCTGCGCCTGCGCATCTATGGCACCAAGGGTGGCCTGACGTGGGAGCAGCAGCATCCCAATCACTTGACCTGGGCGCCCTTCGGCCAGCCGCCACGCACCATCACACGAGGCGGCCATGGTGCCAATGAAGCCGCCGCGCGCGTGACCCGCGTGCCGCCGGGACACCCCGAGGGCTATCTCGAAGGTTTCGCCAACCTCTATACCGAGATCGCCGCCGCCATCCGCGCCGCGCGCAATGGCAAGAAGCCGGACGCCGCCGTCACCTTCCCGACCGTCGCCGACGGCGTGCGCGGCGTGGCGTTCGTCGAGGCCGCGGTGAAGTCATCGAAGAAGAATGGGGCTTGGGTGAAGGTTTAGATCGCTCGCGATGCTCCTTCCCTCAAGGGGAGGGAACAGAGCGAGCAGGCGGAAAAGCCGAATCCTTCTCTGAGCGTGGTGAAATGCATCCCACAAGACCGGGATGACGATTTGTGTTGAACTAACTCCTCCGCC
>DASZQC010000051.1:0-16017 GCA_035549815.1 Dongiaceae bacterium | reverse complement strand
CACGACAGCGAGGCGCGCATCCGCATCTTCGCCAACGCCATGCCCACGATGATGTGCTACATCGACGACCAGGAGCGCTACCAGTTCGTCAATCGCGCCTATCGCGCCGCCTTTCCGGGCAGTGGCGGCAAGATCATCGGGCGGAAATTGCGCGCGGTCCTGGGCGACACGGAATATGCGCTGCGCCAGAGCTATGTCGAGCGCGCGCTCGGCGGCTCGACCTGTGTCTTCAACGTGACGCTGCCGTCGGCCGACGGCGAAGCGCGGTTCGGCCTGGCGACCTATGTGCCCTATCGCAGCAGCGGCGGCCGCGTGGTCGGCTTCTTTTCACTGATCCAGGACATCACCGAGCAGCGCCGGTCCCAGCACATGCTGGAGGCCGCGAAGGAAGACCTGGAGCGCCGCGTCTATGAGCGCACGGCCAGCCTGCAGGAATTGAACGAGACCCTGGTGCGCGAAGTGGAAGAGCGCCGGCGCATCGCGCGCGAGCTGCGCATGGCCAAGGTCGAAGCAGAGCTGGCCAATGCCAGCAAGACCCAGTTCCTGGCCGATGCCAGCCACGACCTGTTGCAGCCTCTGAACACCGCGCGGCTGTTCATCGCCTCGATCCAGGGGCGCAAGCTGCCGCGCCGCACCGGCGACTACGTCGCCAAGGTCGACCGGGCGCTGGTCAATATCGAGGATATCCTCAACATCCTGCTCGACATTTCCAAGCTGGAATCCGGGCGGGTGAATGTGCAATTGGCCATCGTGCCGCTCTTGCCGCTGATGCAGTCCCTGCGCGACGAGATCGCGCCATTGGCCGAGCGGAACGGGCTGGAGCTGCGCATGGTGCCGACCTCGCTGCATGTGCGCACCGATGTCCGCCTGTTGCGCCGCCTGCTGCAGAATTTCCTGACCAACGCCTGCCGCTACACGCCGCAGGGCCGGATCGTGTTCGGCGTGCGCCGGCGCGGCGGTTTCGCCGAGATTTCCGTCGGTGACACCGGCATCGGCATCCCGAAGAACAAGTTCGACGAGATCTTCGCCGAGTTCCGACGCCTCGCCGATCTGACGGGAAAGTCCAAGGGCTATGGCTTGGGCCTGTCCATCGTGCGGCGCATCAGCCGTCTGCTCGACCATCCGGTGCGGGTACGCTCCGTCGTGGGTCAGGGCTCGGTCTTCTCCGTGCGGGTGCCGCTCGCCGAAATGCCGGATGAGGCGCGCCCGCCCGAGCGCGCCCGCCCGCCGCAGCATACGATGATCGACGGCGTGCGCGTGCTGGTCATCGACAACGAGACGCAGGTGCTGGAGGGCATGATCAGCCTGCTCGACACCTGGCATTGCAACGTCATCGCGGCATCGGACGCGGAGGGCGCCATTTCCGAGCTCGACCGTACCGGGGCGAAACCGGAGCTGTTGCTGGTCGACTACCATCTCGATCGCGGCCGGCTCGGCACCGATGCGATCGCGGCCATCCGGCGCCGCATGCAAGCGGGCATTCCGGCGGCGATCATCACCGCCGATCACAGCCCGGCCATCCGCAAGGATGTCGACCGGATCGAGAAGGTGAGCCTGCTGCTGAAGCCGATCAAGCCGGCGCGGCTACGGGCGCTGATTGCCTCGGTCAGAGAGTGAGGCCTGGCGGCAGTATTTCTGGTACAGGATGACCGCCTGCGTGCGGCGCGAGGCGCCGAGCTTCTGCAGCAGGCTGGAGACGTGCGCCTTGACCGTGGTCAGTTGCACGTCGATGGCATAGGCGATCTGCTTGTTCAGCAGGCCCTGGGCCATCAATTCCAGCACCTTCCATTGCTGGTTGGTAAGCAGTTCGAAGCGGCAGCGCATGGTCTCGTCAAGCTCGCCGTCGTCCTCGTCATCGGCGGGCCCCCGCGTCCGGGTCGCCACCTCGTCCGGCGCGAAACTGCCGCCGTCGAGGATGGTTTGGATCGCCCCCGCGATACGCTCGCGCGGCAGGGATTTCGGGATATAGCCGATGGCGCCGGCATCCAGGCACTTGCGCACCACCATGCTGTCATCCAGCGCCGATATCACGGCGACCGGGATGTCCGGGCGGCGCCGGCGCAGGGTGCGAACCCCTTTCACGCCGCTGGTTCCCGGCATGCGGAGGTCGAGCAGGACCAGGTCGACATCGGTCGCGTCGTCGACCCGCTCGATGGCCTCGGCCATGGAGCCGGCTTCGAGCACGCCGACGCGATGCAGCATGGTGCGCAAGGCATCGGCGATCGCTTCACGAAAGAGCGGATGGTCGTCGGCAACCAGAACAGTCGTCATATGGCGCGTTCTCCGAGCGGTGCCCCCACCCCCCGACGCCGGGATATTCAACGCCGACGGGTGCCGCAAGTCAACGCTTGCCGCTGCGGCGCGACCAGGGAACCGCGAAACATCCGCGCTATACATAGCTTGAGCCGACGCAAATGTCGGAAGCTTGACCTTTGCGTCTGAGTCCCGCGCGATCGGCGAGGGAACCGGGCGCCGGCCTTGCGTTGTTTCACCTCAGGCGCGATGCGCCGCCACCAGGGCGGTCAGTTGCGCCATCTCCGCCGCGGAGTTCCGCTCGCGCACCCAGCCCAGGAAGGCCTCGATCCAACGGTCGATTTTCAGCGCGTGATTCTGGGCGATGTCGCGCGGCGGATGATCGAGAAAGGGATTCTCGAACCGCTCGAGCGTGCTCGCCACATAGCGCGTGGCCTCATCGCCCATGGCGCGCGCGACGAAGCCCGGAATGACCTCGTCGCGATAGATCCGGGCCAGCCGTTCGCGCACCGCCGTGTCCTTCGGGATCATGCCCCCCGTCCCATCTGCGGGTCGTTGGTCGCATAGCCAGGTTTCCGCGAGGATCGTGTGCCCCAGATCGAGGATGTGCAGCTTGAGCCGGGCGCCATTGAACCCGATAAGCCGCGCAACTAGGATGAGCCGGAACGCAAGCGGGGCCCGGCATGGTATCGGACAAGGTTTCGGGCCGTATCGATTACGTCGATACGGCGCGGTTTCTCGGCATCTTCCTCGTCTATCACGGTCATGTGGTCGAACGGATGATGTATCTCGGCAACCTCGCGGCCGCGCATCAGTACAAGTTCATCTATTCCTTCCACATGCCGCTGTTCTTCGTGCTGTCGGGTTTCATCGCGAAGGATTGGGCACGAGAGGAATCGATCGGCCGATTCGTGCGTTCGCGTTTCGCCTCGCGGGTCGTTCCGCTGCTGGCCCTCAATCTGCTGTTGGCCTTGATCAGCCTGGCGCACAAGCCGGATTTCCCGCCATTCCCGCTCGTGACCGCAGCCGATTACTGGAACGCCGCGGTCATGACGGTGACGCAGTTGACCATCTTCAATGTGCCGACCTGGTTCCTGATGTGCCTGGTGTCGGTGGAGATCATCCACTTCGTCGTGTTCCGCTTCCTGCGCGATTCGACGTGGCGCATCCTGGGCGCGATGCTGGCTTTCTATGCCGTCGGCTATGCGATCAACCGGCGCTTCGACCTGTTCGCGCCCGGCGACTTCGGCAAGCCGAACTGGTGGCTGATGTACGAGGCGATCCCGATGTACGGTTTCTACCTGGCCGGCGTGCTGGCGCGCCGCCATGGAATCCTTGCCGGCGCGGTGCGGCCCGCATGGTTGCTGCTCGGCGCCGTTGCCGCATTGGTGTTTGTCTGTGCGACCTACGATCTCAATCAGGGTCCGTTCCGGCTGAAGATCGAGGCCGTCGTCATCCTGGCCGCGGCGCATGGACACTGGTTGTGGTTTCCGCTGACGGCGCTGGTCGGATCTGCGGCGATCCTGCTGCTGGGGAAATTGACCGAGCAGGTCGCCTGGATGCGCTACCTGGGTCGCAATGCGCTGATCCTGATGGGCCTGAACGGCGTGGTCTATCATCACGTGAATGGTCCCTTCGCGGCCTGGTACGTGGCGGCGATGCCGGCTGACGGATGGTCGGTCGCCCTCGCGGCGGCGCTGCTGTCCGCCGGGAGCATCGCCCTGGCGGCGCCGCTGGTGCTGTTGTTCAACCAGTGGGTACCGCAATTGGTCGGCCAGCCGACGCAGAAGGGTCCCTTGTTGCCACGATTCTTGTGAACCGCGTCATAGCGGTGCCGGCTTCCGCTCGCTCCGATAGGGGCTAGGCGGTTTCCTACGGTTGATGCCGGGGTGACAGGGCAGTCTAATCCCCCCATTATCGGCGGCGAAGATACGGGGCGAATCACCGGGAGAGCGCGTTGCATCACGAAACATCGCTGATCACTATCCTCGCGATGGGGTTCGTCCTTGCCTTCGCGCTCGGGTTCCTCGCCATCCGTCTTCGTCTGCCGCCCATCGTCGGCTATCTGCTGGCCGGCATTGCGCTTGGCCCCTTCACCCCCGGCATGGTTGCCGACACCGCGCTGGCGGGACAATTGGCGGAGATCGGCGTCATCCTGCTGATGTTCGGGGTCGGCCTGCATTTCTCCGGCGCGGATCTGATGGCGGTGCGCTGGATCGCGGTGCCGGGCGCCGTCGCCCAGATCGTGATCGCCACGGCGATCGGCGCGGCCATGGCCATGGCGTGGGGCTGGTCGCTCGGCGCGGGGCTGGTGCTGGGCCTCGCCTTGTCCGTCGCCAGCACGGTCGTGCTGTTGCGCGCGCTGGAAGAGCGGGGCTCGGTCCAGACTGTGAATGGCCGTATCGCCGTCGGCTGGCTGATCGTCGAGGACCTCGCCATGGTCCTGGCGCTGGTGCTCCTGCCGGCAGCGGCGGAACTGCTGGGCGGCACCGGGTCTTCGATGTCGACGACCGACCTGCTCATCGATCTCGGCCTCACCATGGGCAAGGTGGTCCTGTTCGTGGCGATCGTCATGCTCGTCGGTCCGCGTGTCGTGCCGTGGCTGCTGTCGCAGGTCGCGCGCGTCGGCTCACGCGAATTGTTCACCCTGGCGGTGCTGGCGGTCGCGCTCGGCATCGCTTATGGCTCGGCCAAGCTGTTCGGCGTCTCCTTCGCGCTCGGCGCCTTCTTCGCCGGGCTGGTCCTGAGCGAATCCCGCTTCAGCCACAAGGCGGCGGCGGATTCGCTGCCCTTGCAGGACGCCTTCGCGGTGCTGTTCTTCGTTTCCGTCGGTATGCTGTTCGATCCGATGATCATTGTGCGCGAGCCGCTGGCGGTCCTGGCGGTGCTGCTGCTGATCCTGGTCGGCAAGTCGCTGGCGGCGATGGGCCTGGTGCTGCTGCTCGGCTATCCGATGTCGACGGCGCTGACCGTTTCCGCCAGCCTGGCGCAGATCGGGGAATTCTCCTTCATCCTCGCCGGCCTCGGCATCGCGCTGGGCCTGATGCCGCCGGAAGGGCGCGACCTGATCCTGGCCGGTGCGCTGCTGTCGATCACGGTCAATCCGGCCGTGTTCGCTCTGCTCGATCCGCTGATCAAGCGCCTGCGCGGGCGCGTGCAGCAAGGCGACGGCGATCCGGAGGCGGCGAACCCACGCTATCGCAACCTGCAGAACGAGCTGGCCAAGACCCGTGAGCGGGCCGAGGCGCGCGCCGCGAAACTGCGGCTCGAGGTGCAGGAACTGGTCAAGAAATTCCCGATCTTCGCCGGGGTCGATCCGCATGCGCTGGAGGAGCTGCTGACCTATTTCGAGGCCAGGCGGGCCGCCCCCGGTCAGCGCATCATCCGCGTCGGCGACAAGGCGGATGCGGTCTATTTCATCTCGTCCGGCGCGGTCGAAGTGTCGGTGGCGGGGCGCAAGATCCACTTAGGCCCCGGCGACTTCTTCGGCGAGATGGCGCTGCTCAGCGGCGAGCGCCGATCGGCGGATGTGACGGCGGTCGACTACTGCGACCTGCTGGCGCTGGATCAGCGCGACTTCCGCAACTTCATCGCCATGAGCCCGGAGCTGAAGCGTCATCTCGACGAGATGGCGGCAAAGCGCGGGGCGATGAACAAGGAAGCCGGCGACGTGGCGCCCGGCGACGGCGTGGCGTAGCGCCTATTTCCCGTCCCCGCGCAGGAAGCGTTCGATCACCTGCGGCTCCAGCTCCGCTTCCGCGCCGATGCGGCGCGCCAGCGTTGCCGCGGCGTTGCGTGGCGCGGTGGCGGGCCGATCGAGCCAGTAGGAGACGGGATTGAGCGCGGTGCGCTCATCGACCCGCGCCAGGCGTCCCGTCTCGATGGCGGAACGTGCCAATGGCGGGCGCGCCAGCGCGACGCCCAGGCCGCAAGCCGCGGCATCCAGCACCAGGTTGTAATCCTCGAAACGCCGGTCTTGCGGGCGCGGGTGATAATCGAGGCCATGCGTGCCGAACCAGGCGCGCCAACCGGATGCGTCGGAATCGTGGATCAGTGGCGCCTCCAACAGGCGCTCCGGTACGCCGCTGCCGAGCTTCCGTGCCAGATCGGGCGCGGCGATGGGAAAGCACCATTCCTCGAACAACTGCACCGAGACCCGTCCCGGCACCGCGCCGCGGCCGCAGCGCAAAGCAAGATCGATGCCCTCCGCCTCCAGGTCGAGATAGCTGTGATCGATGATCAGCGACACGCGCAGCTTCGGATCGCCGCCCTCCAGACGCGACAAGCGCGGCATCAGCCACAGGCTGCTGACCGAGGGGATCGAGCTCAACCGCACGACGGCGGTGCCTCGCGGCTCCGACCAACGGTCAGAGGTGTCGGCGATCAGGGCGAAGGCTTCCTGCGTGCGCAGATAGAGTCTTTGCCCTTCCGGTGTCAGGGCGACGCCGCGCGCCTTGCGCTCGAACAGGCGCAGCCCCAGCCACTGCTCCAGCGTGGCGATGCGCCGGCTGATCGCCCCATGGGTCAGGTTCAGCAGTTCGGCGGCGGCGGAAAAACTGCCGCTGCGGGCGGCGGCTTCGAAGGCCCGCAGGGTGTCCAGGGGCGGCAAACTGATTGAGCTGTGAGCCATATGCACAGCTCAGCGCCTGATTGCTCAATTGTCAATAGACTGGGTCCAGCCCAGTTTCCACGAGCCTCAAATCCGGAGACCGAAAGCCATGGCCAATGTGACTCAATGCTCCCCTGCCGCCCGGCCAGTTGACCTCGCGGCCATCAGCGGCGGCACCGCCCTGGCGATCGGCGTCACCATCCTGGCCTGGGCCTCGGCCTTTCCGGCGATCCGCGCCGGCTTGACCGGCTTCGGCCCGCTGGAGCTGGGGGCGATGCGTTTCGCCATCGCCGCTTTGCCGGCGGCTCTCTATCTGCTGATCGCGCGCCCCACCTTGCCGCGCTGGGGCGAGGCGTGGCGCTTCGCGACCGGCGGTTTGTTCTTCGTCGCGCTCTATACGGCGCTGCTCAACATGGGCGAGCGGACGGTGTCCGCGGGCGCCGCCAGCTTCATCATCAACATCAACCCGATCATCACCGCCGCCATGGCGATGCTGCTGTTGGGCGAGCGCTTCTCGCGCTGGGCGTGGCT
Source organism: Dongiaceae bacterium (assembly GCA_035549815.1). GTDB lineage: Bacteria > Pseudomonadota > Alphaproteobacteria > Dongiales > Dongiaceae > Dongia_A. The sequence goes on along the minus strand of DASZQC010000051.1, from coordinate 8,624 downwards.
CGGCACCGCGATCTCGTTCTTCGGCATCGGCCTCATCGCGCTGGGCGAGGGCGATGAATTGCGCGTCGATGCGGGGGCCTTGCTCATCCTCGGCTCTGCTTTCTGCAACTCGATCACCTCCGTCGTGCAGAAACCGCTCTTCGCGCGCCACAAGCCGCTGACGGTGTCGATGTGGAACATGGTCATCGGCGCGCTGATCCTGGCGCCGTTCCTGCCGAGCGGATTGGAACAAGCCGCGGGCGCAAGTTCGGATGCCTTGTTCGCCGCGATCTATCTGGGCGTGGTGCCGAGCCTGATCGCCTATGCGACCTGGACCATCGTGCTGTCGCGCCTGCCGGCCGGTCGCGCTTCCAACTTCATGTATTGCGTGCCGCCGGTGGCGACCCTGCTGGGCTTCGTCTGGCTGGGCGAGATGCCGACTTTGTTCGGGATCGCCGGCGGCGTGCTGGCGCTGGGCGGCGTGGCGATCGTCAATCTGCGGCGGTAGCCATGTTGGCGCCGCGGCGCGCGGTGCTCTGCCGTTTCCGGATCGAAAAGCCGACATCGATCTTCGGGTTGGCCGGCCGCTCGCCGGTCTCGATGATGCGCATCAGGATCTCCGCCGACAGGCGGCCCATCTCGTAGCGCGGCGTCGCCACCGACGAGAGGGACGGGCAGGCGCAGGCGGCGAATTCCAGATCGTTGAACCCGATCAGCGACATCTGTTCCGGCACCGCGATGCCGCGGCGCTGGCATTCGAACAAGGCGCCCAAGGCGAGGTTGTCGTCGCAGCAGAAGATCGCGTCGAGCTCGGCGCCGCGATCGAGCAGGGTGCTGATCATGGCGGTGCCGGCAGCCACGGAAGACGAACGCTCGGTAGTCGCGATGCGGTTGTCGATCGGCAGGCCGGCCTCTTCCATCGCGCGGGCGTGGCCCGCCATGCGGGCGCGGGCGCGCGCATCCAGCCGCGCGGCGATGAAGCCGATCCTGGTATGGCCCTGCTCGATCAGATAGCGCACGGCCTCATAGGCCGCCTGGCTCTGCGACAAGCCGACATTGATGTCGATGGGCTCGTCGGCCAGCTCGAAGGTCTGGATCACCGGCACGCCGGAATGCTGCAGCAGGCGGCGGGCATGCGGCGTCTGGTCGATGCCGGCGACGATGATCGCCTCCGGATGCTGGCCGACCAAGGTGGCGATCGCCTTCTCTTCCTCGTCCGCCGAATAGCGGCTCGACAGCACCACGACCTGGAAGCCTGCGGGCAACAGCGAATCATGCAGGGCGCGGAGATAATCGGCGAACACGCCGTTGGTCAGCGACGAGACGATGACGCCGACCGCGTGGGTACGAGCGGAGGCCAGCCGGCTTGCCGCGAGGTCGGGCACATAGGCCAGCTCGCGCACGGCGATGTCGATCCGGTCCCGTAGCGCGGCTGAAACCATCTCCGGCCGGCGCAGGGCGCGCGAGACGGTGACGGCGCTGACTTCGGCCAATTTGGCCACGTCGGCCAACGTGCTGCGTTTGCGACGAATCTTGTGTCTCCCCCAGCTATCTTTCGGGCTGTTGAAGCGATGCTGCTCTTTTGATGGCAGCCGCCCGCCGATGTCAATTATCCATGAAAGCGCTTACATTTGCAATTGACAGCGCTTTCATATCTCACTAATCGTAGGGTTGTTCTGGGGGGAAAAGGGCAGACGCCGAATGGCGCTGATCGGGGCAAGAGGGGTCGCCCGCACTCCACCCGGGATCGAAATAAACAAAGAACGATCAATGGGAGGAGTTCCATGTCTACGTCCCCAGTCCGGCGGATGGTGAAGCTGCTCGCCGCGGCTTCGGTCACCGCCATGTTCACATGCGCTGTCGCGCAGGCCGCAGGCCCGGAAGTGGTCGCCGGTCCGTCCGCCGATCCGCAATGCTTCGTGCCCTGGACCGACCAGACCAAGTTCTTCAAGTTCCCGAAGAAGGAAGGCCCGTATCGCATCGCGCTGGCCAACGGCTTCATCGGCAACACCTGGCGCATCCAGATGATCAAGACGGCAAAGGCCTATGCCGAGCAGCCGGACGTGAAGGCCAAGCTGAAGGAGTTCAAGGTCGTCTCGACCGGCGAGGACGTCGCGGCCCAGATCGCCGCGGTCAACAACTTCATCGATTCCGGCTATGACGCCATCGTCATCAACGCGCAGAACCCGACCGCCTTCACGCCGGTGATCAAGCGCGCGAAGGCGAAGGGCGTGATCCTGGTCGCCTTCGACAACATTCTCGACACCGAGGATGCGATCAACGTGAACGTCGACCAGAAGGGCCTGGGCGAATATTGGGCGCACTGGCTGGTGAAGAATATCCCGAACGGCGGCAAGATCCTGGAAGTGCGCGGCGTCGCCGGCACCTCCGTCGACACCGACCGCCACAACGGCATCCACGAAGTGCTCGATGCCTCGGGCAAGAAGTGGGACGTGGTGGAAGTCGTCGGCAAGTGGGATGACGGCACCGCCCAGAAGGTCTCCGCCGATGCGATCGCCGTGCAGAAGAAGTTCGACGGCATCACCGTGCAGGGCGGCTCCACCGGCACTGTGCGTGCCTTCATGGACGCGGGCCATGCGTTCGTTCCGGTCGGCGGCGAGACCGAGAACGGCTTCCGCAAGCTGTGCGCGGCCCATTCCGGCGACGGCCTGAAATGCGCCTCCGGCGGCACCGGCCCGGCCCAGGTCGCGGTCGCGATCAAGACCGCCATCGCGGCTCTGGAAGGCGAAGTCGTCCCGCAATCGGTGAAGTTGCCGCTGGCGACCACCGAGGATCCGAACTTCAAGGACGGCGAGAGCTTCTACAGCAAGGAAGGCGACAACTTCTTCGTCGGCAACTCCTTCCCGACCTGTGGCATCAACTTCACCGCCCAGGAGATCATGGGCCAGTCGGAAGCGAACGAATAACCACGACCAGAAACAACCGTTGACAAGTCCCGGCGCCGCTGGGGGAAATGCCCCACGGCGCCGGTTTGTCACTGGGACGAAGTGAGAAGCACGCGATGGACGGTTCTTCGCCCGCCCCCCTGTTCCGCATGGAAGGTGTTTCCAAGCGCTATGGCGGCGTCAATGCGCTGACCAAGGCGGACCTGACCGTCGAAGCCGGCCGCATCCACGGCGTACTGGGCGAAAATGGGGCCGGCAAATCCACCCTGATGAAAATCATGACCGGCGTGGTCCAGCCCGACGAAGGCGAGATGACGCTGGACGGCAAGGCGGTCCGCTTCGCCAGTCCCGCCGCCGCCAACGCCGCCGGCATCGTCTGTATCTTCCAGGAACTGTCGCTGGTGCCCGACCTCTCGGTCGCCGACAACATCTGCATCAGCAACCCGCCAACAAGATTTGGCCTGATCGACAGCCGCGCCCAGCGCCGCATCGCCGAGGAAGCCTTGGCCCGCGCCGGCGGCGAGGACATCCATCCGTTGGCCCCGGTCAAGGACCTGCCTTTGTCGCGCCGCCAGTTGGTGGAGATCGCCAAGGCCCTGGTGCGCAACCCGCGCATCCTCATCCTCGACGAGGCGACCTCGGCCCTGACCGCGGCCGACGTGCGCAAGGTCTTTTCCGTGCTGAAGCGGCTGCGCGCCGAAGGGCTGGCGCTGCTCTATATCTCGCATCGCATGGCGGAGATCGCCGAGCTGGCCGATGAATGCACGGTGTTCCGTAATGGCCGCAATGTCGGCACCTTCAAGGCGGGCACGAAGAGCGACACCGAGATCGTCGAGATGATGATTGGCCGCGAGTACAGCCACGCCTTTCCCCCGAAGCCGCCGCTGAAATCCGGCAGCGAGACACCGGCGCTGGAGGTGCGCAATCTCTGTTGGAACAACCGGCTGAAGGACATTTCGTTCAACCTGCGCGCCGGAGAGATCGTCGGGCTGGGCGGCCTGGACGGGCAGGGGCAGCGCGAATTGCTGCTGGCCTTGTTCGGCGTGCTGCGCAGCACCACCGGCGAGATCCTGATCGACGGCAAGAAGGCGACGCTGAGCTGCCCGAGCGACGCCAAGCACGGCAATGTCGGCATGGCCCTGATCCCGGAGGATCGCAAGACCGAGGGCCTGATGCTGCCGATGTCGGTGCGCGACAACCTCTCCATGGCCTCGATGTCCATGTTCTCGCGCGGCGGTATCGTCGACCGCACGGCGGAGGGCAAGGCGATCGACAAGATGATCTCGCTGCTCGCCATCAAGACCGACGGCACCGGCGTGCCGGTCGGCACGCTCTCTGGCGGCAACCAGCAGAAGATCGTCATCGCCAAATGGCTGATGACCAACCCCAAGGTCATCCTGCTGAACGATCCGACCCGCGGCATCGATGTCGGCACCAAGGCCGAGATCTATCAGTTGCTGCGCAAGCTGGCCGATGGCGGCGCCGCGATCCTTTACTATTCGACCGACTATGACGAGCTGGTCGGCTGCTGCGACCGGGTGCTGGTGTTCTATGACGGCGCGGTGGGCCGCGTGCTTTCGGGTGCGGAGATCACCGAGCGCGCCCTTGTCGGCAGTGCGCTGAATATCGGCGCCGGTCCTGCGGAGACCGGCACGCCCTCCGTTGCCGGCGCGGGGGCGGCGCAATGACGGACCAGACCATTTCCACCGCGCCGTCGAGCGACTGGCGCTTCTGGTTCGGCGAGCAGCGCGGTACGCTGCTGGCGCTCGCCGTCTTCGTCGTCATGTTCCTGATCTACACCTCGAACCACCCGGCCGGCTTCAGCGCCGACGTGGTGACGACAGCGGCGAACAAGGGGGTGCTGCTGGCGCTGATCGCCATCGCGCAAACCTTTGTGGTGCTGACCGCCGGCATCGACCTGTCGGTCGGCATGATCTTCATCCTGTGCAATTGCGTGGCGTCCTATATCGTCGTCGGCACGGCGTTCGAGGCGACGCTGGGCGTGATCGGCGTGCTGCTGACCGGCCTCGCCTGCGGCGCGCTCAACGGCCTGATCGTGATCTATGGGCGCTTGCAACCGATCGTGACGACGATTGCCACGGGCGCCGCCTTCTTCGGCATCGCCCTGCTGATCCGGCCTTTCCCCGGCGGCGAGGTGCAGGAGGATCTGGCGGACTTCCTGACCGGCCAGCTTCCCGGCGGCATCCCGGCCAGCGCCGTCGCGTTGCTGGTCATCGTGCTGGTGATCTGGATTCCGTTCCGCCGTTCCATGCTGGGCCGCGTGGTCTACGCCGTCGGCTCGTCGGAGCCGGCGGCCTATATGTCGGGCCTGCATATCCAGCGGGCCAAGTTCGCCGCCTATGCGCTGGCCGGGCTGCTCGCGGCCTTCGGCGGCCTCTTCATCACGTTCGTCACCTATACCGGCGAAGCGTCCTCGGCCAACGCCAACACCTATACGCTGAACTCGATCGCCGCCGTGGTGCTGGGCGGCGTCTCCCTGTTCGGCGGGCGCGGCAGCGCCATCGGCGCGATCTTTGGCGCGCTGGTGTTCCGCACCATCGGCGACCTGCTGTTCGTGTTCGACCTCGACCCGCTGTGGCAGCCTTTGTTCCTCGGCATTGTCCTGCTGGTGTCGGTCTGCCTCGGCTCGTTCCGCCTGATCCGTTTGCGCAACCGGCTCGATCTCTTCGGATGAGGCAGCCATGACCAACCTGACCGCCTCTCCGCAAGCCATGCTGCGCCGGTTCGATCCCGCGGTGCTGACAGCCTTCGGCTGCATCATCGTGCTGCTGCTGATCGGCAGCATCATCAATGAGAATTTCCTGTCGCCGGATTACCTGCTGCAGCAGCTCCAGGTCGGCTCGTTCCTGGCGCTGATCGCCACCGGCATGATGATCGTGATCCTGCTGGGGCAGATCGATTTGTCCGTGCCGTGGATCATCACCGTCGGCGGCATGATGTCGACCGCAGCGGCGGGCTGGGGGCCGATGGGCGCCACCTTCGCCATTCCGATCGGCATCCTGTGCGGCCTGATCTTCGGCATCCTGAACGGCATCGGCGTCGCCTATCTGCGCGTGCCCTCGATGATCTTCACCCTCGGCATCAATGCCGTGGCGCAGGGCTTCATGATCGTGCGCACCGGCGGCTTCGCGCCGCAAGACATGGCCACGCCCTTCATGAACGAGCTTGCCACCGGCCGTCTGATCCTCGGCGTGCCGAACCCGGTCTGGGTTTGGATTGCGATCGGCGCGGCGACGGTATTCCTGCTGCGCCGCACCGTGTTCGGCCGCGCCGTCTATGCGATCGGCAACCGCGAGGCTGCCGCCTATCTCTCCGGCATCCGCACCCAGCGCGTGGTGCTGGCGGCTTTCGCCATCTCCGGCGCGCTCTCAGCCTTCGCCGGCGCGTTGCTTGCCGGCTACTCGACCAAGGCCTATCAGGGCATGGGCGAACCTTACCTGCTGCCCTCGATCGCCGCGGTGGTGCTCGGCGGGACGTCCATCCTCGGCGGCCGTGGCACCTATCTCGGCACCGTCGCCGGCGTCATCCTGATCACCTTGCTGCAATCGATCCTGTCGGTGGTGCAGATCGAGGAAGCGTTCCGTCAATTGATCTATGGAGCGGTGATCATCGGCATGCTGCTGATCTACGGACGCCAGCGCCGCACCTTCTGATCCGCGCTCTGTCGCGCGTCGTGCTGCACTGCACGCGGCCGCCTGCATGATTGAAGGCCTATCGGGCCTTGATGGGATTCCATCAAAATGGGCGCTTCCGGCAAAGGGCCTGAAAGCTACCATCAACGCGGCGCTGCGTTATGACTTTCGCGTCACCGGCGCGCGAAGGGGGCTTCGAAATCGTAGAGCGGAACGTCCAGTCGACAAACGGACTTCGGACGTGCTTGTGCGGCCGGAAGCGAAATCAGGTCACGCAAACCAACAGGGAGGTCAAGAAAATGCTCAAACGATTGAAAATCGTACCGCTTGCACTCGCGGCCATCGGCTTGTTCGCGTTACCGGCGGCGGCCGACGGATTGAAGGCCGCGTCCGACGTCAAGATCGCGGTCGTCGTTCACGGCTCAGCCTCCGATGCCTACTGGTCGGTGGTTAAGCGCGGCGTGGATGATGGCGCGGCCAATACGGGCGCGCAGGTCCAGTATATCGCGCCGCAGGTCTTCGACAGCGTCGAACAGGCGCGCCTGATCGAAGCCGCGGTGGCGACGAAGCCCGACGGGCTGGTCGTCTCGATCCCGGACAAGGACGCGCTGTCCGGCGCGATCAAGAGCGCCGTCGCCGCGGGCATCCCGGTCATCAACATCGATTCCGGCGAGAAGGCCGGCGAAGAGCTCGGCGTCACGCTCTATGTCGGCACGACGTCGGAATACCAGGCGGGCATCAAGGCGGGCGAGCGTCTGGCGGCGGCGGGCATCCTGAAGGTCGCCTGCATCAACCACGAGGTCGGCAATATCAGCCTCGACGAGCGCTGCCAGGGCATCGCCGACGGATTGAAGCCGGCGGGCGGCACCTCCGAGGTGGTCGCCGTCTCGCAGGATCCGGCCGATGTCACCCGGCGCGTCGAGGCCTATCTCGCCGCCAACAGCGACATCCAGGCCGTCTTCGCCACCGGCACGGCGGGTGCCAACCCGCTGATCAAGTATTTCGACGACAAGGATCTGTGGTCCAAATACAAGCTCTACACCTATGACCTTGGCCCGGAGATCCTGCAATCGGTCGCCGACGGCAAGATGGGCTTCGGCATCGACGGCCAGCAGTACCTGATGGGTTACCTGCCGGTCGTGATCCTGACCCAGAACGCCACGCACGGCCTGTGGGTGCAGAACAACATCTACACCGGTCCGCTGTTCATCGACTCGCCGGAAAAGGCGAAAGGCGTGCAGCAATTGTCCAAGGAAGGCCTGCGCTAAGGCCTTCACTCGAGACGGGGCCGGCCTCGTGCCGGCCCCGGCCCTCGAATGGATTCGCGGAACGGATTAGGGTTACATCCGGCGATGACCGACCAGATCGAGAACACAAGGCCGGCAGGCGATGGTCCTGAGGTCCGGCGCAAGTCGCTGGCCGTGGCGGACGAACGCCTCGCGCGGACCGGCGTCACGAAGCAGCTGTTGCGGCGACCCGAGGCCGGGGTCGCCATCGGTCTGCTCGCGACACTGGTGATTTTCGCGCTTCTGCCGGGGGCCAGCGCGCTCTATTCGCTGCAGGGCGCGATGACATTCCTCACCCTGTCGGCGGAGCTCGGCATTCTCGCCGCCGCGGTGGCGCTCTTGGTCATCGCCGGGGAATTCGATCTTTCCATCGGCTCGATGGTCGGCTTTGCCGGCATCGTCATCGGGCTGCTCGTGACCCAGCTTGGTTGGCCGCTCTGGGCGGCGATCGGTGCGGCTTTCGCGGTCGCGGTGCTGGTCGGCTATCTGAACGGCCTGGTCGTGGTGCGCACTCGATTGCCGTCCTTCATCGTCACGCTGGCCACCTTGTTCATCCTGCGCGGCCTGTCGATCGGCATCACCCGCGCGGTCACCGGCCGCACGCAGATTCCCTACATTCTCGACGATCCCGTCGATCCCGAAACGGCCGGAATCTTCGCCGGCCACATTTTCGGCGGCCTGTTCCAGTGGATGGGCGACCTGGGTTGGATTGCGGTCAAGGGTGACGGCACGCCCTTCATCCCGGGCATCCCGATGTCGATCGTCTGGTGGCTCGTGATCACCGCGCTGGCCGGCTGGGT
>DASZQC010000050.1:0-2744 GCA_035549815.1 Dongiaceae bacterium | reverse complement strand
TGCCGCGGCGAGCGCCGATCCGCATGTGGCAGGTCACCGGCATCTTCATGATGGTGGTGCTGTTCAGCGCGTACATCACCAGCCAGGGTGGGCAGGCCGCGGCGGTCATGAGCGCGGTGTCGCTGTTTTTGATGGTTGGGCTCATCGCGGCGCTGGTGGCGATTTCGTGGACGATCGTCCGCAAGGCGCGGGCGGAGCAGGCGCAGGTCGAAGCGATTGACGAACTCATCCGCCTGCGGCGCTGGCCGGAAGCCGCGGCCATGCTCGAGCAGTTGCTCGGCCAGCCCACGCGCACCCCTCAGGCCCGGGCGCATGGGCTGATCTTCCTCGCCAGCGTCCTGGCTCGATATAATCGCTTCGAGGAAGCCATCGGCGTGCAGAATTATCTCCTGGAAAACATCCAACTCGACGGCGGCACGATTCACACCCTCCGGCTGGCGCGGGCGATGGCCATGCTGCGGGAGGATCATCTCTTCGATGCTGACCGCGCCATCAACGAGCTTCGCCGGCAGGTCAGCCGCGCCGGAAGGGCCATGAGCCAGGCCGGTGCAAATGCGGCACCGGATGATGACGCCCAAGAGCCGGCGCAGCGCGAATACGTCGAGCCCGAGCCGCCGCAGTCGCTCTCGGCGGGGCTGGCGCTGATCGAGCTCTATCGCGATGGGAAGACCGGGCCTACCGCAGAAGCGATCGAGCTGTTCACCTCGACGATCCCTTCGATGAGGGATCAACTCGGCCACCGCGTGGCCGATGCTCATGTGCTGGTGGCCCGGGCATATGACCTGCTCGGCCGTGAAGCCGAGGCGCAGGCCGAGTACGAGCGCGCGACGCTCCTGGCGCCGCCGGCCGAGCTGCATCGGCGCTATCCCGAAACCGCTCCGCTCGCGGAAAAATATCAGCCGGCGATCGCGCCCAGGGAGGCGGCGTGATCAGCGCGCAAGCCGCCATCGTCAAGGCCCGCCGGGGCATCACCCTCAGCGCCATCCTGCGCTGGGTCATGATCAGCGTCGCGGTGCTGGCGTTCCTGTTTCAACCGCTCCTGGACGGCACGGGAATCACCGGCACGGGTGTGCTGCTGGTGATTGGCGCGCTCTGGCTGATTTTGAGCTTCCGCAGCTTTACCGGCTCGCGCAAAGCCGCCGATTCCTCCTCACTCATCGCCGCCGGTCAATATGAAGCCGCCGAGCAAAACATCGCCGAGGCCATCGATTCGTTCTCAATCTTCCGGACCGTGAAGTTGATGAGCCTGCATCATCTTGCGGTGCTGCGGCACGCGCAAAATCGCTGGCAGGATACGGCGTTGCTCTGTCGCGCGGTGCTCACGCAGCGGCTTGGAAACACGCTGGGCGGGTTGGATCGCTCCAGCCGGCTGCTGCTGGCCGAGTCTTTGCTGGAACTCGGGGATTTACCGGGCGTATATGACAATCTGCGGCGGCTGTACGATCAGCGGCTTTCGCTCCGCGAAGCGCTCACGCTGCTGGTCATCCAGACCGACTACCTGGCCCGCACTGCCGCCTGGGGGCAGATGCTCGAAGGGGCCATGACCAAGGTGCAACTGTGCGAGCTGCTGCCGACGCTGCATTCAGCCCGCACGCAGGCGTTTTTATCGCTGGCGGCAAAAAACGCCGGGAAGAACGAACTCTGCGAATGGCTTAAGAAGCGCGTCGAACTTCTGTGCGACGTGCAAAGACTCTGCAAAGAACGGCCGATGTTGTGGGAAGTGTGGAAGAAGGAGTAGGCAGTAGGCGGTAGGCAGTAGGCAGTTGAACACGATTCAACCATTCTGCCTACGGCCTACCGCATACTGCCTACTGACAATGCGACAAGGAGGTCGCGATGATGGCACGACGGTTATCGGGTGTGGTGGGCGCTATGATTGCGATAGCGCTGGTGGTGGTTGCACTCTGGGGATGGGGACAATCCAAGGAGCTGGTGAGAAAGGCCGATAATCCGCAGCTTGCGGCCTGGGCCGTGAAAAGCGCTGCGATCGCGGCGCTGTCGGCGGCGCAAGTGCTGGGGTTAACGCTGGTTGTCGGCGTTTTCTACCGCCGGCGGGACCGCATCGGCGAGTTCCTGCGGCTGGCGGCAGGACTGCTCTGCACCGCGTCGCTGGTCGGCGCGATCACGCTGGGCATGATCAGCCGATAAATGCCCGCAATTCGCGGAAACTTTCGTTCCCGCGGGCGCGTGTGAGATGCAGTGGGCGCAGAGCAGGCAGATTCACTTGGATGATACGGAATCGTGTGGCGATTCAGGCATGCCGCAGGGTTCACGTCATCGCGTTTGGCGAGGATTCTCAGAATGCGACTTGGAAAGCAGATGATCGTGTCGGCGGTGGCTTGTGCGATGCTCGCCGGTCCGTGGATGCGCCCAGCGGCGAGCGTGCTGGCCCAACCCGCGCCCGCCGCCAAACCCGCGGACCTCTCCCCCGATGAAAAAGAAGCCAACCAGGCGCTGGCCGAGCGGATCTCGCAGGCGGCGCAGATGCTGCTGAATTCCTCGTCGATGTCGGGCCCGTTGTTGCGGCAGGCCGCCGCCATGTTCGAGGCTGCCAACCGTCTGGCGCCGCAGGAGCCGCGATTCCTGCGATTGCTGACCGAATGTTATCTCCAGCTTGGCGGCGACGAGGGTCGCGCCGGGGCGCTTAGTTCACTCACACGCTACCGGAAACTGGCTCCCGCCGACTTTGGCGCGCAGATTCAGATCATCGATCTGTACTACAGCCAGCAGGAAACCGCCGATGC
>DASZQC010000049.1:0-14061 GCA_035549815.1 Dongiaceae bacterium | reverse complement strand
TCCCGCGCTGCCGCCTAATGCGCGGAAGCAAGGCGTATAGTGGGTCACACCAAAAAATGCGGCGATAGAACTGCTCTCGCCACTCGCCATTCGCCCACCCGCCATTGACCGCGATTTCCTCGGCATTCGGAACTACCGATTTCTCCGGCCACAAAAGGCCCGCCTCCGAGACGGCTATATCGATCCGCTTCCAAAACCAATATGGCGGACTGTGATTCTGCCCAGTTTCCTTCTGCCAAGCATCACATGATCGCTGATGATCTACATGCCAGATTTTGCGCCTCAAGAATGGAATAGAGCCAGTGTTCCAGGGTGGTATGTTCAGTGATTCTGGGTTTGGATTGGGATACCTGACGACCTTCAGTTCCACGATGAGCGGATAGCTCTGATCGTCATGTTCGTATTCAAATCGGTGCCAGTTGGCCGCCGGGAGCGCATCTCGATATGCGACAGTCTCCCCAGATGCTCGGTGGACCATTGCGAGCCGGTCGTTGTCGTACCGCCACCAATGGCGAGTTATATCATCCCACTCAAGCATCAAGTGGGCGAACCTTTGGCCAGTGGCATGAGGCGAGCGTCACCAAAAACCAGCAAGAGCAAAGTGCCTTTCACTTTCCTACCCGCCCGTCATCCGGGGCAGCAGGAACACTTCGCTGTCGGGCTTCAGCGGCTGAAGCCAGCCGTCGCGGAAGATGGTGCCGTCGATGGCGAAGGAGACGCCGCGGTCGAGCTGCGGCTTCAGGCCCGGAAACTGCGCGCCCAGCTTGTCCATCAGGTCGCGGACATTCACCGCGTCCACCTGGATCTCGGCGCGGCCGCCAGTATGGGGCTTCAAGGAGCCCCATACGACGACCTTCACCATGGCTTCGCTCCCAGCCGCAACAGCTTTCCTCGGGGGCCTTACTCGGCCGCTTTGCGCTGGTGCGCGTCAAGCGCCGCCAGGATCTTCGGCGGCGACATCGGCAGGCTGGTCAGGCGCACGCCAGCCGCGGCCGAGACCGAGTTGGCGATGGCAGCCAGCGGCGGCACGATCGACGTCTCGCCGACGCCACGCACGCCGTACGGATGGCCCGGATTGGGAATCTCCAGGATCACCGTGTCGATCATCGGCAGGTCCGAGCAGACCGGGATGCGATAATCGAGGAAACCGGCGTTCTGCAAACGCCCATCCTTGCCGTAGATGTATTCCTCGTTCAGCGCCCAGCCGATGCCCTGCACGGCGCCGCCCTGGAACTGGCCTTCGACATAGGCCGGGTGCACCGCCTTGCCGGCGTCCTGCAGCACGGTGTAGCGCACGATCTTCGTGGCGCCCGTCTCCGGGTCCACCTCGCTGTCGACGATGTGCGTGGCGAAGGAAACGCCCGCGCCATCGGCGCTGTATTCGTGGTGGCCGGCGATCGGGCCGCCGGTGGCGCCCGCCTGGGCCGCGATGTCGGCCAGCGACAGCGGCTCGAAATTGCCGGCGTTACTGCCGGCCGGCTTGGCATAGCCCTTCTCCCAGGTCACCGCGTCCTCCGGGATGCCCCAGATCTGTGCGGCGCGGGCGCAGAGCTTCTTGATCGCGGCGCGGGCGGCGTGGATCGTCGCCATGCCGGTCGAGAAGGTGACGCGGCTGCCATCGGTCACGTCGTTGTAGCCGAGCGACGAGGTGTCGGCGACGATGGCCCGCACCTTCTCATAGGGAATGCCGAGCTCTTCCGCCGCCATCAGGCACATGGAGGCGCGCGAGCCGCCGATATCCGGCGTGCCGACCGACAGCGTCACGGTGCCGTCGACGGTCACGTTCAGGGTCACGCAGGTCTGGCCGCCGAAATTGAACCAGAAGCCGCAGGCCATGCCGCGGCCCTGGTTCTTGCCCAAGGGCGCGTTGAAATGCGGATGCTTCTTCGCCGTTTCCAGCGTCGCCAGCAGACCGATCGGGCCAAAGGTCGGGCCGTAGCTCGACTTGGTACCCTCGCGCGCCGCGTTCTTGATGCGGAAATCGATCGGCGCGATGCCAAGCTTGTTGGCGATCTCCTCCATCACGCTCTCGACCGCGAAGGCCGCCATCGGCGCGCCCGGCGCGCGATAGGCCGCCTGCTTCGGACGGTTGGCGACCACGTCATAGGCGACGGTCTTCACGTTCTCGAGGTCATAGCAGGCGAAGGAGGTCATCGCGCCGAACTCCGCCGGCGAGCCCGGGAACGCGCCGCCCTGATAGCGGAAGGTGCCTTCGGCGGCGGTGATGCGGCCGTCCTTCTTCACGCCGACCTTGATGTCGATCGAGGTGCTGGAGGTCGGGCCGGAGGCCTTGAACACCTCCTCGCGGGTCATCACAACCTTCACCGGGCGATTGGCCTTGCGCGACAGTGCGAGGGCCACCGGCTCGATGAACACGGTCGTCTTGCCGCCGAAGCCGCCGCCGATCTCGGAGGCGGTGACGCGCAGCTTGGAGATGTCCATGCCCAGCAGGCGCGCGCAGGTGTCGCGCACCATGAAATGGCCCTGGGTGCAGACCCACAACTCGCCCTGCCCGTCCGGGCCGACATTGGCGAGGCAGGCATGCGGCTCGATATAGCCCTGGTGCGTCGCCTCGGTCTTGAAGGTGCGCTCCACGATCAGGTCGGCCTGCTTGAAGCCGGCCTCGACGTCGCCATGGCCGAACTCGTAGCGGCGCACGACGTTGGAGGGCTTCTTCGGCTTCGGCTCGACGCCGTCGGTGAAGATGTGGCTGTGCAGCACCGGCGCGTTCGGCTTCATCGCCTCGTCCACGTCGGTGACGTGCGGCAGCACCTCGTACTCGACCTTGATCAGCTTCAGCGCCTTGCGCGCCGTGGCGGCATCCACCGCGGCGACCGCGGCGACCGCATGGCCTTCATAGAGCGCCTTGTCGCGCGCCATGATGTTGATCCAGATGTCGCGCAGCGCGGCATCGCCGTTCGTGTGGTCTGGCAGGTCGTCCTTGGTGATGACCGCCTTCACGCCCGGCAGCTTTTCGGCGGCCTTGGTCTCGATCTTCTTGATCTTCGCATGGGCGTGCGGCGAACGCAGGACGCGGCCAATCAACTGGCCGGGAGCCACGGCGTCAGCGCCGAACTTGGCGCGGCCGGTCACCTTGTCGATGCCGTCGGGGCGCAGCGGCCTGGTGCCGACCACTTCGAACTTGCGCTTGGTGTCAGTGCTATCGAGAGGCATAGCTAAGCCCTCCGCATTTCCGTGGCGGCGTCCATGACGGCGCGCACGATCTTGTCATAGCCGGTGCAACGGCAGAGATTGCCGGCGAGGCCGAAGCGCACTTCGGTTTCCGTCGGCTTCGGATTTTTCTCCAAGAGCGCCTTGGCGGCGACCAGAATCCCAGGGGTGCAGATACCGCATTGCAGAGCGGCATGCTCCAGGAACTTGCGCTGCAACGGATGCAGCTCCTCGCCATTGGCCATGCCTTCGATGGTGCCGATCTCGGCGCCATCCGCCTCGGCGCCCAGCACCAGGCAGGAGCAGGTCAGGCGGCCATTGACGGTGACGCTGCAGGCGCCGCAATCGCCAGTGCTGCAGCCTTCCTTGGCGCCGGTCAGGCCCAGGCGGTTGCGCAGCACGTCGAGCAAGGTCTCATCGGCCTCGCACACGAAATCGACGGTGTCGCCGTTGATCTTGGTCTTCACATGAACGGACATTTACTTGCCTCCCGCGCGCTTGCGCGCGATTTGCGCGGCGCGGCGCGCGAGCACGCCGGCCACCTTGATTCGGTATTCGCGCGTGCCGCGCTTGTCGTCGATCGGCTTGCAGGCCGCGGAACAGGCCGCCGCCAGATTGTCCAACGCCGCCTTGTCCAGCTTGGTTCCGATGATGGCCTTCGCCGCCGCCGGCACCAGCAGCACCGTCGGCGCCACCGCGCCCAGCGAAACGCGCGCATCCTTCACCACGCCCTTGGCGTCCAACGTCAGGCTGATGCCGACGCCGACCACGGCGATGTCCATTTCGGTGCGCGGGATGAAGCGCAGATAGGCGTCGCCCGATTTCGGCGGCCGCTTCGGCAGCACGATGCTCTCGATGATCTCGCCCTTTTTCAAGGACGTGCGGCCGGGACCGACCGGCACCTGCTCCACCGGGATCGTGCGCTTGCCCTTGGGCCCGACGATGTTGACCTTGGCGCCCGCCGCGACCAAAGCCGGCACGCTGTCCGCCGCCGGCGAGGCGTTGCACAGATTGCCGACCACGGTGCAGCGGCCCTGCACCTGCTTGGAGCCGATCAGGTTCGCGGCCTCGACCACGCCGGGCCAAGCCTTCTTCAGCTTGGCATGCTCGCCCATCTCGGCGCCGCTGACCGCCGCGCCGATCTTGAAGCCGCCGCCGGCCGTGGTGATAGCGCGCGTCGCGCCGATCTTCTTGATGTCGACCACCAGGTCCGGCTCGATGAAGCCGGTGCGCAGGCGGACCAGAAGGTCGGTTCCACCCGCCAGGACATAGGCCGCGCCCTTTTCCTTGGCGAGCAAGGTGGTCGCTTCCTTCATGGTCGAAGGACGTTCATATCTCACGGCAAGATCCTCACTGAATAGGACATTGATCGGCTTCTCCCTGACCTGAACGGTCACCGATGATCGTCGGCAACATGGGTAACACGGCCGTGCGTGCGGCTTCAATGGGGCCAGGGTCGGGACCGAAAATCGCGGCCAAGTGCCGCAATTCTCGCGATTTTCTATTCCTGCGGCTCGCCTTCGATCGGCTCGGCGCCCAAGCCACGGATGATGCCGCGCAATTCCTCCGACGCTGCCTTGATGGCGTCGGATTCTGTCCCGCGGATGACGAAACTGGCGCCGAAACGACCCTGCCGGAAGAATGGATATGAGCCGATCTCCAGCATTGGGTAGCGATCCTGCAAGGCACCCAGCCCCTTGGCGATGACACCCTCGCCCACATATCCCGAAATGGTGGCGGACAGCATCTTGTCGCCGACTTTCAGCCGGCCCTTGATGCCGTCAAACATGGCGCGGCAGATCGACGGCACGCCGGCCAGCACGAACACATTGCCGATCTGGAAGCCCGGCGCGGTCGAGACCGGATTGTCCACCAGGGTCGCCCCTTCCGGCAGATGCGCCATGCGCAGGCGCGCCTCGGTCAGGTTCGCTTCGCCGTAATGGTTGGTCAGCAGCCTCACCGCGCGCGGGTCCTTGATCAGCTTTACGCCGAACGCCTTGGCCACGCATTCCGAGGTGATGTCGTCATGGGTCGGCCCGATTCCGCCGGTGGTGAAGACGTAATCATAGGTGGTACGCAGCTCGTTCACCGCCTTGACGATCGCCTCCGGCACGTCCGCCACCACGCGCGCCTCGCTCAGGCGGATGCCGATGGAGGTCAGCTCCGTCGCCAGGTAGTTCAGGTTGGCGTCCTTGGTGCGGCCCGAGAGGATCTCGTTGCCGATGACGAGGACGGCGGCGGTGACGATCGTTGGGTCAGACATGGATGAAGCACATGTTCAGATTCCCTCCCCCGAGGCGGGGGAGGGTTAGGGTAGGGGCGACGGCGCTTCCGCTCGGCTCAATTTTCGCAGGAGAGAACACCCCCCACCCCTGCCCGCCCCCAGCTTGGGGAAGGGAGTTTTCTTTTCGTCTCTTCGAAAAACAGCCGATCATTCATTCCGCCGGCGCGTAGCCCATCTGGCGCATGCAATCGTCGATGATGTCGCTGCTGCGTTTGCCGGAGCGCTGGCTGGACATGTTCTGCGACAGTTCCGTGTCGACCGCACCTTGCGCGGAATCGCCCATGGTGGCGGAGGTGTCCTGGTCGATCCGTTCGTCATTGCCCTCCGCCGCGCGGGCAATCGCCTTGCAGGTGTCGAGATCGTCCTGCGCCTGCTCCGGGGTGGTGCCCGGCTTGGTCCAGGCCTGCGTGGTGGAGAAATAGGAACAGCCGGCCAGCGACAGGGCCAAGACGGCGGCGATCAGGATGCGCATTTGGAAAATTCCAGTCCTCACGGTCGGCGCCAGCTTGCCGGGAACCTTGCCCGGTTGCAACTCAGCTTGCCGGCTTTTCCGGCGCGCCTTCCACCGGCCCACCGGCCTTGCGCCAGGCGCCGAATCCACCCTCGATATGGGCGACGTTCTCCAGCCCCATGTCCTGCGCCGTCTTGGCCGCCAGCGCCGAGCGCCAGCCGCCGGCGCAGAAGAACACCAGCTTCTTGTTCTCGGCAAAGATCGGCTTGTGGTACGGGCTTTCGGGGTCGATCCAGAATTCCAGCATGCCCCGCGGACAATGGTACGCGCCGGGAATCTTGCCCTCGCGTTCCAATTCACGCGGGTCGCGGAGGTCGATGAAGGTCACCTCGTTCTTCTTGGTTAGCAGCGGAATGGCCTCGGCCGGCGCGATCGCCGTCACCTCGGCATTCGCCTCTTCCAGAAGCTGCTTGTAGCCCTTTTTCATCTGCACTCTCCGTATTCGATGGCTCAGGCTAGCATGCGGCCATGCGTTACCCGAGTCCCCTGATCCCCGCCCGTCTCGTCCGACGCTATAAGCGCTTCCTCGCCGACATGCTGCTGGAGGATGGAACCGCGATCACCGCGCATTGCGCCAATCCGGGTTCCATGCTGTCGCTGGCGACGCCCGGGCATCGCTGCTGGCTCAGCCACAATCCCGACCCGAAGCGGAAGCTGGCCTATTCCTGGGAGCTGGAGGAGATGCCGGGCGGATGCGTCGGCCTCAACACCGCCCGCGCCAACCAGATCGTCGCCGAGGCGCTGGCGGCGGGAGCCATCCCGGAACTGCGGCGCTGGCCGATCGTGCGGCGCGAGGCGGATGACGGTCGCGGCTCCCGCCTCGACTTCCATCTATCGGCGCCGGACGGCTCGGTCTGCTGGCTGGAGATCAAGAGTGTCACCATGAGCCGGCAGCCGGGTCTCGCCGAGTGGCCTGACGCCAGGAGCGCCCGCGGCCTGCGCCACCTGGAGGCGCTGACCACGCTCGCGGCGCACGGCGATGCCGCGGTGCTGCTGTTCCTGGCGCAGCGCCCGGACTGCACCGATTTCCGCATCGCCGGCGACATCGACCCGGCCTATGCCCGTGCGCTGGCGGCGATTCAGGCGCTGGACGCGGTCCCCAAGCCCTTGATTCTGGCCTATGATTGCAGCGCAAGTCCGGCCGGAATAGAATTTCGCAAACCACTGAATTTACAGCTTATTTAAGAGCCGCGTTGCAAGCTTGGCCGACCTGCGCTGCACGCTCCTTGCGTACGGCCTCTTACGCTCGTATCTATCGGCCAGAGGAGACCACGGGCATGCGCGAAACTTCAGGCACCCAGATGCAGAAAAAAGACGTCGCCGACGATTGGGATTGGGAAGATCGCAAGATCAAGATCCATGACGCGGCGGCCTTCGAGGGCATGCGCAAGGCGGGCAAGCTGGCGGCGGAGACGCTCGACTTCATCACCCCGCATGTGGTGCCCGGCGTCACCACCGACGAGTTGGACCGGCTGTGCCACAGCTTCATCGTCGGCGCCGGCGCGATCCCGGCGCCGCTGAACTATCGCGGCTTCCCCCGCTCCATCTGCACCTCGATCAACCATGTGGTCTGCCACGGCATCCCGGGGCCGAAGAAGCTGCTGGACGGCGACATCGTCAACATCGACATCACTGTGATCGTCGATGGCTGGCATGGCGACACCAGCCGCATGTTCCTGGTCGGCAAGGTCGGCATCCAGGCGCAACGCCTGGTCGAGATCACCTATGAATGCATGATGCGCGGCATCGAGAAGGTGAAGCCGGGCGTGAAGCTGGGCGAGATCGGCCATACCATCCAGACACTGGCCGAGAAGAACCGCTATTCCGTGGTGCGCGATTTCTGCGGCCATGGCATCGGACGGGTCTTCCACGATGCGCCGTCGGTGCTGCATTTCGGCCGGCCGAACAGCGGGCCGGTGCTGAAGGAAGGCATGTTCTTCACCGTGGAGCCGATGATCAATGCCGGCCGCTACGAGGTGAAGATCCTGGATGACGGCTGGACCGCCGTCACCCGCGACAAGAAACTCTCCGCCCAGTTCGAGCACACCATCGCGGTGACCGAGACGGGCTACGAGATCTTCACCCTGTCGCCCAAAGGCTGGGACGCCCCGCCCTACGCCGCGTGATGTCGTGGCGGAGGGGGATCCGGAAAAGCCGCATCACCTTGGCCACCGCGAACGTTTGCGTGAGCGCTTTCTCAATGGCGGCGCGGACGCCCTGCCCGACTACGAACTCCTGGAATTGCTGCTGACGCTGGCCCGGCCGCGCGTCGACTGCAAGCCGCTGGCCAAGGATTTGCTGAAACGCTTCGGCAGTCTGCCCGCCTTGATGGCCGCCGACGCGGATTCGCTGCGCGACATCGACGGCGTCGGCGACAGCACCGTGACCGCGCTGAAGATCGTGCAGGCCATGGCGCAGCGCATGCTGAAGCGCGACATCCTCGACAAGCCGGTGCTGGATTCCTGGAACAAGGTGCTGGATTACTGCCATTCGGTGATGGCGCAGGAGCGCGAGGAGCAGCTCCGACTGTTCTTCCTCGACGGCCGCAACGCCCTGGTCGCCGACGAGATGCAGAGCAAGGGCACCGTCAACCACACACCGCTCTATGTGCGCGAAGTGGTGAAGCGCGCACTGGAGCTGGGCGCTTCCGCCCTCATCATGGCCCACAACCACCCCAGCGGCGACCCCTCGCCCTCGCGCGAGGACATCGCGCTGACCCGCGAGGTGAAGAAGGCGCTGGAGACGGTGGGCGTCAGCCTGCACGACCACATCATCATCGGCCGCAAGGGCCACACCTCGCTGCGATCCCTGAAGGTCATCGACGGCTGGAAATAGCTAGAGGTGGAATACGCTCATCTGCTTCCGCCCCGGACGGCGATCGGCAAGGCTCAGCGTCACGTTGGCGCCAAGGGGAGCCAGGCTCCGGAACCGATGTTCGAGCGTCGCAAAACCGAGCCCGACGTTGGTGAATATGCGATCGCTCGGCAGGAACGCGATTTCGGTGCCGCGCTTGCCGCCCGATCCGCTGGTCACGGTCAGCGGCACGACCATCTCGCCATCGGCAAAGCCCATCGAATATGCCTGTCCATCGCGCCAAATGCGCAGATTGAACCAAGCGGACAGCGCGTTCACCACGTAAAGCCCGATGCCATCCAGGTCGGGAATTTCGGGCAGAGAGTGATCCCACAAATCCGCGCTAAGCCGCGTCGCAATCGTTTGCGCTTTAGGCAGACCAGAGCGCATGTCCGTATCCACCGGCAGACCGCGGCCATCGTCGGTCACCCTCACCGATCCGTCCGGCTCAAGGCTCAACTCGATCTGTGAACAATAGCCGGCGAAACCTTCTTTGATGGCGTTCGACGCCACCTCGAAAACCAGGTTGTGCAGTCCCGTTCCGTCATCGGTCGGACCGACATACATGCCTGGCCGCTTTTGCACCGCCTTGATGTCGCTCAATGCTTGCTATCCGCCCGTCAGAGTATGCGTCATTGTATCGAAGCGACGTTCAGGGAGCCATGACCGTTCATGGCGGAGCAAGCATGGCTCCGCTATATTCCGCGAGCGCCGCGCACGCGATCTTGGGGGGAATGCCCATGAGCGGTCCAAGCACGGAGTTGAGCGCCACGCATCTGCCCGGCATCTGGGGCAGTTTGCGGCCGCTCGATTTGGAGCGCGATGCCGCGCGCATCTATGCGCAGACCCACGGTGCGGAGATCGCGCCGACCTGGCAGGAGATGAAGGTCGGCCCCTTCCCGACCGAGGCTGATTTCGTCGCCCACGTCGCCGAGCTGGTGGCGGACCGGAAGCGCGCCTTCTTCGCCGTGGCCGGACCGGACGACGCGGCGCAAGGCTGGCTCTGCCTGATGGAAGCGAGCGCGCCGCACAAGACGATCGAGATCGGCTATGTCCTCTATGGGCCCTCATTGCAGCGCACGACCCTGGCGACCGAAGCCTTTTATCTCGCCATGGCCCACGCCTTCGACGACCTTGGATATCAGCGGCTGGAATGGACCTGCACGGCGCAGAACATGAAGTCGCGGCGCGCCGCCGACCGCCTCGGTTTTGTGTTCGAAGGGGTGATGCGCCGCAAGCTCATCCTGAAAGGCGCCACGCGCGATATCGCGATGTATTCGCTTCTGGCCGACGAATGGCCGGGGCGGCGGCAGGCGATGCAGGACTGGCTCCACCCGTCCAATTTCGTCGGCGGTGCGCAACGCCGGCCGCTTTCCATGCAGGGCACATGAATGATCCCGCCCGGTTTGCCGGAATCCGGGGGCTGTCATGCCCAGCGGGCCATGGCGCGGGAATGGGCGATCTCCTATGTTGGGATGAGCGATAAGCCAGCCCAAGGTTAATCATGTCAGACCGCATGCCCGTTCTGTTTGTCTCGCACGGCGCGCCCACGCTGCCTTTCGACGATGTGCCGGCGCGGCGATTCCTGATCGAGCTGGCGCGCAAGGTGCCGAAGCCGAAGGCGATCCTGATCGTCTCCGCCCATTGGGAGACGCAGCAGCCGAGCCTCAATGCCGGCAAGCAGCCGGGCACGATCCATGATTTCTCCGGCTTCCCCCAGGCGCTCTATGAGCTGACCTACGATGCGCCGGGCGACCCGGAGCTGGCGGAGCGCGCCGCGGCCCTGCTGCGCAACGCAGGATATCAGCCGCGCCTGGATGCGGAGCGTGGGCGCGACCACGGCGCCTGGGTGCCGCTGATGCTGGCCTGGCCCGCGGCGGAGATCCCGGTGATCCAGGTGTCGCTGCTGCGCGGGCAGTCGACCCACGCGCATCTGGCCCTCGGCGAGGCGCTGGCGCCGTTGCGCGACGAAGGTGTGCTCATCATCGGCTCCGGCGGGGCGGTCCACAACCTGCGCCAGGTGGCGTGGGGCGGCGGCAAGCCGCCGCGCTGGGCGGAGGATTTCCAGAATTGGATGGACCAGCAGCTCACTGCCGGCAATGTCGGGGCGATGCTCGCCTATCGTGCGCAGATCGATTCCGCTGCGATGGCCCACCCGACCGAAGATCATTTGATGCCGCTCTATGTCGCCATGGGCGCCGGCCTGTCCGACGGCGGCGCCGAGAAGCTGCACAGCAGCTTCACCTTCGGCAGCCTCAGCATGGCGAGCTACGGCTGGGGCATGTAGTGGCTGCGGGCGCGGAGGAAGGCTCGTCGGACCAACTCCCCTGGCGTCGTCGATGAGAAGAGTGGCCCGGCCTATCTCGGCAAATACATCATCGTCGGCATCACCCGAGGACGTCTTCGGCAACCGTACGGAGCGATGCCGATCAACGGGCGATCCCACCGGGCCTGGATTGGATTCGGTCGGCGCCACCCGGCGAATATTGCCTGACCGATTCAGGCGAGGTCATCACTGTCCCGGACTTCACGGCGAGTTTCGAAATAACCGCGCCGCAAAAGCACTAAGGGTGCCTGGAGTAACTTTCGCCGACCACTGAAGGGATTGGTCGGCGCAGCTTGCGAGCGCGACGGCCAGCAAGCTGTCACGGCCGGAGTTGCAGTTCGCGAGCCCGACACCTACATGCACGAAGTAAGCCCGCTTTCAGAAGGTGCCCGATGGATCAGAAAATTCCAGAACGCCGCCGTCTTTTGCAGCTCCTGATGCTTGGCTCAATGGCCTTGCCGGCCGTGGCGCTGGCCGGTTGCGCCCAGAAGCCCGGCACCAAGCCGGCCAAGCCCCTGCGTTACGGCAGCGGCGGCAACAAGGGCGGCGAAAAGTCCGGCGGTCGTAGGTGAAATACCGGCCCGGCAAACCTGATCGCTTAAAAGCGCCGGTGCCCATGACCGGATAGGCTCTATGCTATCGTCGGCGTCTGGCTGACCATCGAGAGCATCGACGGCAAGAAGAAGCTGAGCCAGAACCGCTCGGCCATCGACCAGAAGGGCGTGGTGGCCGGCCTCTCCTCTTCGACCGGTCCGAGCGAGTTCAAGATCGCCGAGTTGATGCACGGACGCTAGAACTCCGGCGGCGCATTGAGCTCCGCTCTCGGCTTGCTATAGTTGCGGGACTGACCACAGGCGGAGCCGGATGGATTGATGACAGCCACGGTCACAGCGCGGGCGCGTCGCTGCATCCTGCTCGTCATCATCTGCTGCTCCGCCGCGCTCTCCGGCGCCGCATCGGCGCAGGATATCCAGGCGGAAATTACCGCGGTCGAGCATGATCTGATCGGGACGTTGCGCGATCCTGTGCAACTGTCGGCGCTGCGCTCCCTGGTGGCGGTGCAGATCGAGTACCGCATCGCCATCAAGCTGGTCGGCTACGAACAGACCACCAGCTTCGCGCGCATCTGGACCAATTTCAACGCACTGATGTATGGCGGCGGCCCGGCCGCCATCCGCGCCCGGCTGGAGGTCGGCGAGAAGACCAACAAGGTGTTCCGCGATGCCGTGCGGACCGCCTACGCGGCGAATGCCGATCTCTATGGGCGGTTCCAGGACCGCTTGATCGACGATGTGTATGGCGTGGGCCAAGACCGCGCCGAACTGAAACGCCGCCTGCGGCGCGCGATGCTGGCTTACGCCATCATGAACTGGCTGAACGAGCCGAGCTTGGGGCAGGATTGGTACCTGGAGAGCTGGGTATTTCCCGCCTGCCCGGTGCTGGAGCGCTAAGCCGCTTCCGGCCGGAGTTCCGTCATTCCGAAACGACGCCGTGCCATGTTGCAGGCGTCGTCGCCGGGCTCGCAGGCGCGACATACGTCGGGGCGGATGTCGTAGATCGAGCAGGCGGTCGATTTGCCGATTTCGCCTTGCAGGGCATCGCAGCGATCGCCGCTGCAACGCATGCCGGCTCCGCTTGTCGAAATGAGGCGCGCCGGAATGCGCGCAATGGCCGCTTCATCTTCCAGCGTGAAGCGCGGCCAGTCCGATGAGAAAGAGCAGCAGGCCCCACAGGACTGGCAGGGCGATGGATCCTGCAACCCGGCCATCCGTCTACTTGCGCGCCTTGCGCGCGGCATAGCGGGCGTCGCGCGCTGCCTTCTGCTTGGCCGCCAGTTCAACCGCACGAGCAGCATCGGCGGCAGCTTTCTCGGCAGTGGCCGCGCGCTCTTGGTCGGCCCGCAAAGCCGCCTCCGCCGCCTCGCGTTCCTGCATCGCGCGCTTGGCCGCGGCCTTTTCCGCCTGACGCGCTTCGCGCGCGGTGATGATTGCGTCACGGGCGGCGCGCTGGGCGGGATCATCGATGCCGGCTTTCGCCAGGGCACGCTGCATCATCGCCTTCCTGGCTTCGGCCGCCACGTTCATGCGCTCGTCGAAATCTCGTCCCTTGAAAGTCTTCATATGGCTCCGGTTTGGTTGGGGCGCGCCGATTGGCCACCCAGCAAAAAAGCCGGCCCGAAGGCCGGCTCTTGGTCAGTCTTGGAAACTGCGGCCGCTCAGGCCGCCTGGGTCGTCTGGACGCCCTTGGTCTTCAGCAGGTCCTGCAACTCGCCGGTCTGGAACATCTCGCGCACGATGTCGCAGCCGCCGACGAACTCGCCCTTCACATAGAGCTGCGGCACGGTCGGCCAGGAGGCGAAGTCCTTGATGCCCTGGCGCAGGCCCGGATCGGCCAGCACGTCGATACCCTTGAACTTGACGCCCATGTGGCTCAGCACCTGGACCACCGCGGCGGAGAAGCCGCACTGCGGAAAGACCGGCGTGCCCTTCATGTACAGCACGACGTCGTTGCTGGTGATGTCGTCGCGGATGCGGTCGAAGACCGGATTGTCGCTCATTCTGCTTCTCCTCGAGGCCCTGCCAAAGGGCGGGCCGGAAACCTGTCTACCGCATATGGCGGCAATTGACCGGGCTGTCAATCGCCGGGGGCCGGACGCGCCTTCCTGCGGCGCAGAATTGCGGGTTCGGGCAGGAAATAAAGCAACAATCCCAGCCAGATCGCCCCGAACGACACGGCATGGGCGGCTGTGAACGGCTCGCCATAGACGAATACGGCCAAGACCACCTGGCAGGTGGGGTTAAGATATTGGATTAGGCCCAGGGTTGCGAGCTTCAGCCGGTTCGCCGCCATGGAGAACAGCAGCAACGGCGCCGAGGTGAGCGGCCCCGCCGCCATCAGCGCCAGTTGCTGGCCGAA
>DASZQC010000048.1:0-5211 GCA_035549815.1 Dongiaceae bacterium | reverse complement strand
GAAAATGGTGCTGCCGAGAAGGATTGAACTTCCGACCCCGTCCTTACCAAGGACGTGCTCTACCACTGAGCTACGGCAGCACCGGGACCCGGGGCGGATGAGGCCGCCCCCGAAAGCGGCGCGAACATGCCACGCACGGTCGGCCAAGGCAAGGCCCGGAAATGTCAGGCTTCCTGGCCGCCTTTCATCGAATTTCCATGATTCCGCCATGGATCCAACATGTCGGACGGATATCCACGCACCTGTCGGCGGTGCGGGGTTGGCCGCCGATTCGAACCTCGAACAGTAGGCCCCGGCAGTTGGACCCCGCAGGAGGGTGCCATGATCGCGAATTTGAAGGGCCTGTGGCGGCGTTATCGAACCCATCGGCGCCACCGCCTGGATATCCAGGCTTTTAACCGGTTGATGGATGCCAGGGCGGCCGCACGTCGTGCCGCCTGACGGTCCGTGAGCTGAACCGGCGCCCACCGCATTGACCGGGGGCGCCGCTCCCGGTAACTCCCTGTGCGCCCAAGGGGGACCGGAACATGTCGTCCAAATCGGCTTCACCGAAACAGCCAGCCAAGACCGGCCAGGTTAAAACCGACGAGACGCGCGCGCAGGATCGGAAGGCCGAGCGCTTGGCGGCGGCGTTGCGCGACAACCTGAAGCGGCGCAAGTCACAGCAGCGGGCGCGGGATGGGGCGGCCGACGGCGAGCCGGCGGACGGGTCCGGGCGGAGCGGGAATGCGTGACCAACGCCATCGCCGACGCAAGCCTTGAGCGCCCGAAAACCTTCAAGTACAAGACTTTAACGGTGGGGCCGCTGGCTGCCGCCAGAGCCGACACCAACCTTAAGAGCTTACCCTAAGGGATTGAATTTATGGGCATCATGCCGGACACCTGGATCCGAGAGATGTCGCTGACACGCGGCATGATCGAGCCATTCATCGAATCGCAAAAGCGCGAAGGGGTGATCTCCTACGGCGTCTCCTCCTACGGCTACGACGCCCGGGTGTCGCGCGAGTTCAAGATTTTCACCAACGTGAACAGCACGACCGTCGACCCGAAGGGCTTCGATCCGAACAGTTTCGTCGACCGCGATACCGACGTCTGCGTGATCCCGCCCAATTCCTTCGCGCTCGCGCGTACGGTCGAGTATTTCCGCGTGCCGCGCGACGTGCTGGTGATCTGCCTCGGCAAATCGACGTACGCGCGCTGCGGCATCATCGTGAACGTGACGCCGCTGGAGCCGGAATGGGAAGGGCACGTGACGCTGGAGTTCTCAAATACGACACCTTTGCCGGCGAAGATCTATGCCAACGAGGGCGCCTGCCAGTTCCTGTTCCTGAAAGGCGAAGGGGCCTGCGAGACCTCGTACCGCGACCGCGCGGGCAAATACATGAAACAGACCGGCGTCACCCTGCCGCGTCTCTGAGGCACTAAGGACAAGCGATGGACCGCATCCGTATTCGCGGCGGCAAGACGCTGAAAGGCGAGATCCAGATCAGCGGCGCAAAGAACGCGGCATTGCCGCTGATGGCGGCCTCGCTGCTCACCGATGGCGAGCTGCGCCTGGACAGCGTGCCGGACCTGGCCGACATCACCACCATGACCAACCTGCTGGCGCAGCACGGTGTCGAGGTGACGACGAAGCTGAAGGGCAAGGAGCGGTCGGTCGCGCTGTCGGGCAAGAACGTCAACGACACCACGGCGCCCTATGACCTGGTGCGTAAGATGCGCGCCTCGGTTCTGGTGCTGGGGCCCCTGGTTGCCAAGCACGGCCATGCCAAGGTCTCGCTGCCTGGCGGCTGCGCCATCGGCACGCGGCCGGTGGACCTGCACATCAAGGGCCTGCAGCAGCTTGGCGCCGAGATCGAGCTGCAGGAAGGCTACATGGTCGCCCGCGCGCCAAAGGGGCTGGTCGGCGCCGAGGTAAATTTCCCCAAGGTCTCGGTCGGCGCGACCGAGAATTTGCTGATGGCGGCGACGCTGGCCAAGGGCGAGACGCACCTGATCAACGCGGCGCGTGAACCGGAGATCACCGACCTTGCCAAGTGCCTGATCGGCATGGGCGCGCAGATCGAAGGTCTGGGCACCGACCGGCTGCACATCAAGGGCGTCGACAGCCTGCACGGCACGACGCACAAGGTGGTGGCCGATCGGATCGAGGCCGGCACCTATGCGATGGCCGCCGCGATCACCAACGGTGATGTCGAGTTGATCGGCGTGCAGCATGATCTGATCGCCGCGGTCTGTTCCATCATGGCGCAGGCCGGCGTGCAGTTCACCGAGACGCCGCGTGGGCTGAAGGTCAGCCGCACCAACGGCGAACTGCACGGCGTCGACGTGATGACCGAGCCTTTCCCCGGCTTCCCGACCGATCTGCAGGCGCAGATGATGGCGCTGATGACCACGGCCGATGGCGCCTCGATGATCACCGAGACGATCTTCGAGAACCGCTTCATGCATGTGCCGGAGCTGTTGCGCATGGGCGCCAGCATCAATGTGCACGGCGCCTCCGCCATGGTGCGCGGGGTGAAGCGCCTGACCGGCGCGCCGGTGATGGCGACCGACCTGCGCGCCAGCGTGTCGCTGGTGATGGCGGGGCTGGTGGCGGAGGGTGACACCATCCTGAACCGCGTCTATCACCTGGATCGCGGTTATGAGCGCCTGACCCAGAAGCTGGCCGCCTGCGGCGCCGAGATCGAGCGCCTGGCCGATGGCGGTGGCGGATGACGGCGCCGCTCAAGATCATCGCGCGCGATGCCGAGGATTTGACGGTCGTCTCCGCCTGCCTGCAGGATGCGCTGATCCCGCTGAACGAGATGCGCTACCTGCCGCAGGAGCGGCGCTTCATCATGGTGGCGAACCGCTTCCGCTGGGAGCGTGCCAGCGAGGGCAAGGCGCCGGCGCAGAATCCCGCCGTCGACGCAAGCTTCGATTCCGACGACGATTTCGGCGAGCTGCAACGGGTCAATTCCGGCATCTGCATCGACCGCGTCCTGGCGGTGCGCAGCCGCGGCATCGACCAGTCGAAGCCCGATGAGTTCCTGTCGGTCCTGTCCTTGGCGTTCGAGGACAACAAGCTGTCGCTGCTGTTCGCCGGCGGCGGCATCATCCAGGTGGATGTCGAGGCGCTGGCGCTCTACATGCGGGACCTGGGCACCGCCTGGCCGACGCAATGGCAGCCGGAGCACGCCCCGGACAAGGGCCCTGGCAAGGTTTCCAGGTAATGGCCAAAGGGCAGGCGAAAGCCGACTTTGTCCTGGCGCTGCCCAAGGGCAGGATCCTGCGCGAGCTGAAGCCGCTCATGGCGCGCGCCGGCATCGTACCGGAGCCGGACTTCGACAACGAGGATTCGCGCAAGCTGCGCTTCGCAACCAGCGATCCGCGCCTGTCCATCATCCGCGTGCGCAGCTTTGACGTGGCGACCTTCGTCGCCTTCGGTGCGGCGCAGCTCGGCGTTGCCGGCAACGACGTGCTGCTGGAGTTCGACTATCCGGAGATCTATGGCCCGGTCGATCTCGGCATCGGCAAGTGCCGTCTGGCCGTGGCCGAGCCCGCCGAGATGGTGGGTGAGGATGACCCCGACCGCTGGTCGCACATCCGCGTGGCGACCAAATACCCCAACATCACGCGCGCGCATTTCGCGGCGCGCGGCGTGCAGGCGGAATGCATCAAGCTGTCCGGCGCCATGGAGCTGGCGCCGACGCTGGGCCTGACCCGGCGCATCGTCGATCTGGTGTCGACCGGCGCCACGCTGAAGGCCAACAATCTGGTGGAGATCGAGCATATCGCCGACGTGACTTCGCGCCTGGTGGTCAACCGGACCGCCTGGAAGACCTATCCGGAGGAGATCGGCGGCTGGATCGAGCGGCTGCGCGCCGCGGCCGGCGCCGTATAGCGAGGCGCCATGACCGATGAGGGCCAGCGCCGACGCATCATCCGCATCGACCTGGAGGATGCCGCCGCGCTGCGTCAGTCGCCGGAGGCGGAGCAGGAGCGGGCAGTCGCGATCTTCGACCTGATCGAGGAGAACGAGTTCGCGCCCGCGGTCGAGCATCCGGGGCCGTATCACCTCATCCTCGCCATTGCCGACGCGCGGCTGGTCTTCGACATCCGCGACACGGCGGGCATCGAGATCTACAAGTTCATCTTCTCCCTGACGCCGCTGCGGCGGATCATCAAGGAGTATTTCGACGTCTGCGAGAGCTATTACGCGGCGATCAAGACCTCCAGCCTGTCGCAGATCGAGGCCATCGACATGGGCCGCCGCGGCCTGCACAACGAAGGCTCGGAGATCCTGCGCGACCGGCTGGCCGGCAAGGTGGAGATCGACTTCGGCACCGCGCGCCGCTTGTTCACGCTGATCTGCGCTTTGCACATGAAGACGTGAGACGGGCATGGCCAGCACGCCCGGAAGCGTCCTTTTCTGCTGCACCTTCAATTCCATCCGTTCGCCGATGGCGGAAGGCATCATGAAGTATCTGCACGGCCGGCGCATCTTCGTGGATTCGGTCGGGGTGCGCGCCCAGGAGATCGACGGTTTCGTCATTGCGGTGATGGACGAGATCGGCGTCGACATGTCCAAGCACCGCCCCAAGACGTTCGACGACCTTGAGGACACGTCCTTCGACCTGATCATCTCGCTGTCGCCGGAGGCGCAGCACAGCGCCGTGGAGATGACGCGCACCATGGCCTGCGACGTTGAGTTCTGGCCGACCATGGACCCCAGCGTGATCGAGGGCACCCGCGAAGAGCGGCTGGACGCCTATCGCGACGTGCGCGACAAGCTGATGGAGCGCATCCGCGAGCGCTTCCCGCTCACCGGCGCGCCGGAAATCTGACAACCGCAATCTGAACGCTATCCGCGGCCGAAAATCTCGATGAGCTTGCGCGCCAAGTCTTGCCGGCGATAGGGCTTGCTCAGGATGTCGCCGATATCCTTGAAGCGTGGCTGCTCCCGGATCGAAGCCTCGGCAAAGCCGGAGGTCAGCAGCGTCTTGATCTCCGGTCGCATCTTGCGCGCCTGCAGCGCCAGATCGGTGCCGGCCATGCCGCCCGGCATCACGATGTCGGTGAATAGCAGATCGATCTTCTGGCCGGATTCCAGGATGGCCATGGCCGCGGCGGCGTTTGCCGCCTCGATCACGGTGCAGCCGAAATCGCGCAGCCACTGGCAGACCACCTTGCGGACATCGCCATTGTCCTCCACCACCAGGACGGTCG
>DASZQC010000047.1:0-2164 GCA_035549815.1 Dongiaceae bacterium | reverse complement strand
TTCATCGACGTGGTGGCGAAGCCGGCGCATGGCGTGGTGGTGACGTCGGCAACGCTCACCGATGGGTCGGGTACCGAGCAGGCGTGGGAAGCGGCGGAGCAGCGCGTCGGCGCGCGGCATCTTTTGTCGCCGGCCTTGCGCGTACGGGTGCCGTCGCCCTTCGATTACGGCGAGCAGACGCGCGTCTTCATCGTCACCGACATCCAGCGCAACGACATGGACCAGATCGCCGCCGCCTATCGCGAATTGTTCCTGGCGGCGGGCGGCGGCGCGCTCGGCCTGTTCACCGCCATCGCGCGGCTGCGCGAGGTGCATCGGCGCATCGCCCCGGCGATCGAGCAGGCGGGGCTCGATCTTTTGGCGCAGCATGTCGATGCCATGAGCACCGCGTCGCTGATCGACATTTTCCGCGGCGAGCGCGACGCCTGCTTGCTCGGCACCGATGCGGTGCGCGACGGCGTCGACGTGCCGGGACCGGCGTTACGCCTGATCGTGTTCGACCGCGTGCCCTGGCCGCGGCCGCATCTGCTGCACCGCGCGCGCAAGAGCGTGTTCGGCGGCGCCGATTATGACGACCAGTTGGTGCGGCTGAAGCTGAAGCAGGCCTTCGGCCGCCTGATCCGCCGGGCCGACGATCGCGGTGTGTTCGTGCTGCTGGACCGCGCCATGCCCTCGCGCCTGCTGAGCGCTTTTCCGGCGGAGATCCAGGTGGAACGCATCGGCCTTGCCGAGGTCATCGCCAAGACCCGCGCATTTCTCGAGCCCTATCGCACCTCGAGATAATCCAGCAACCAGGAGAGCGTGATCACCGACGCCAGCGTGCTGGCGAGGATGATGCCGGTCGCGCGCCGCACATAGGTCTGGTGCTGCGTCGCCAGGATGAACACCAGCGAACCCGTCGGCAGCGCCGCCATCAGCAGCAGCACGTCGCGCCACAAGGGCGCCAGCGGAATCAGCCACAGCACGATGGCGAAGGTCGCCAGTGGATGGAAGATCAGCTTCAGCGCGGAGAAGATTGTCACCTCGACGATCTCGCCCTTGAAGCTCTTGCCCACCATGAACAGGCCCATGGCGAACAAGGCCGCCGGCGGCGCCGCCGCGCCGATGATGTCGCAGAAGGTCAGGATCGGCACGGGTACCGGCACGCGCAGGCCGGAGCACAAAATGCCGGCCACCGCGGACAGCACCAGCGGCGAGCGCGCGACACCCATGATCGCGTCGCGCGCCACATGGACCAGATGGCTGCCGTGGGATTTCTCCGCCTCGATCCACAGGATGTAGAGGCCCATGATCAGCGCGCCATTCACCACCGTCGCCAGGATGGCCGGCAGCGCGGCATTGGCGCCGAAGGCGGTGATGGCGAGCGGGATGCCCATATAGCCGGTGTTGGAGAACAGGCCCGCCATGTTCTGCACCGCCAGTGCGGCGCCGCGGGCGCCGAAGACAATTCGGCCGACGACCAACGCCGCGATGCCGGTCGCTGCGGTGCCCAGAAGATAGGCACCCAGGTACGACCAGTTCAGGATCTCTCCGAATTCGACCTTGGCGAGCGAGCCGAAGAACAAGGCCGGCAAGGCGGCGAAATAGACGAAGCCGTTCAGCGCCTCGCTGCCGCCCGTTCCGAGCAGCCGGAACCGGCCGCACAGGAACCCGGCAAGGACGATGGCGAAGACCGGGATGACGACGTTGATGACGGCCTGCATGTTGCGCCGGACCTTGGCAGAGCGGCCATCCGGCGTCCAGCACATCAAAATCCGGCGAGCCGCCAAAGCGTCGCAGCGGGCCCGCTTGAGTTTCTGGCTCCACTGGCTAGAGTGCGACACCCCCGGAACGGAAGAGGCCTGCCGCATGGTCAATCATCACGACGCCCTCATCTACATCATGGTGGTCATGTCTGCCGCCGACCAGAACATGCCGGATGTGGAACTGACCGAGATGAGCGACCTCGTCGTGCATCTGCCGATCTTCCGCGACTATGACAAGTCGCAGATTTCCAAGACCTCGGCCATCTGTGTCGACATGCTGCGGGGCGAGGATGGCCTGGACAAGATCCTGAAGATGGTCCGCGCCGCCTTGCCGGAAAAACTGCGCGAGACGGCCTATGCGCTCGCCTGCGACGTCGCCGCCGCCGACGGCAAGGTGACGGTCGAGGAATCGCGGCTCC
>DASZQC010000046.1:0-3282 GCA_035549815.1 Dongiaceae bacterium | reverse complement strand
ATCATCGGCGACCCCATCACGGTTTCGTGGGAATCCGATCCGAATTTCCTGGGCGCCTTCAAAGGCGCCCTGCCCGGCCATTACCGGTACAACCACCGTATGTATTGCCACTTCATGCAAGAGGACATGCCGCCCCAGGAGCGCGGCATCTTCATCGCCGGCGACGATGTCTCCTGGACGCCGGGCTGGGTGGAGGGCGCGGTGACCACCGGATTGAATGCCGTGTGGGGAATTTTGCGGCATCTGGGCGGGCAAACGCCCAAGGAAAATGCAGGGCCGGGCGACCGCTTCGACGAGTTGAAGCCGATGGCGCTGCCCGATTGAGCTGGCCGCCGCGATCCATGCGGGCTACGACCTAGACTTTCGGATAGGGGCGTCGATTGCGACTTTCCGTCGCGCGCGCAACCCATCGCGTCGATCACACACTATTGTCCCAAGGGCAACAGGTTTGCCCCTTGATCTCGGGAACCGATTTCACGAGATTCCGCCCGCTCGCCGCTGGCAGGGCTCTTGCTTGTTAAATCACTGAGACGACGGAACAGAAGTCACGCCGGCGCCTTGTTCCAGTGGCTTTACACCCCCGACTTTAACTCGCGTTGCGCACCGGATTTCCCAACATGCGTTTGTCGAACGGACTGATCGGACTGCTGGTGGCGATTTTGTTCGCCGGAACCTGGGTCCTCCTGAACCGGCCCGTGGACGAGGCGCCCTGGACCCAGGACGTCTCCGGCCTCACGTACACACCGTTCCGCGACTACGCGAACCCGACCAACGGCAAGGAACCGACCGTCAGCGACATGCGCAAGGATCTGTCGCTGATCGCCGGCCTGACCACCCAACTGCGCACCTATTCCACCACCGGCGCCAATTACGGGGTGCCGACCGTGGCCGACCGCATGGGGCTGCGCGTGATGGCCGGTGCCTGGATCGACGTCGACCCGAAGAAGAACCGGGAAGAGATCGACAATCTCGTCTCGCTGGCGATGAACAATGGCAGCGTCAGCCGG
This sequence comes from Dongiaceae bacterium, assembly GCA_035549815.1. Classification (GTDB taxonomy): domain Bacteria; phylum Pseudomonadota; class Alphaproteobacteria; order Dongiales; family Dongiaceae; genus Dongia_A. The sequence goes on along the minus strand of DASZQC010000046.1, from coordinate 2,275 downwards.
GTCACCGTCGGCAACGAGGCGATCTATAAGAACCTCGTCACGGTTCCCCAGCTCATCGACTATATCCGCGAGGTGAAGCGCCGCCTGCCCGGCATCCCGGTCAGCACCGCGGAGCCCTATGGCGTGTGGCTGGACCATCCCGAGCTGCTGGATGAGGTCGATTTCGTCGCCGTCCACATCCTGCCCTTCTGGAACGGCATCCCGGTGGACGACGCCGTCGCCTGGACCATGGGCAATTACAAGGCCGTGAAGGACAAGCTGGCAACGCGCGGCCTGGACAAGCGCGTGGTGTTGACCGAGGTGGGCTGGCCGAGCCAGGGCCTGCAGCGCCAGGGCGCCGTCGCCTCGCCGGTCAATCAGGGCCTGTTCCTGCGCAACTTCGTGCGCGAGGCGAAAAAGGCCGACATCGAATACTTCATCATCGAAGCCTTCGACCAGCCGTGGAAGGCGGAGTTCGAAGGCGGCGTCGGCGCCTACTGGGGCGTGTGGGACGGCCATCGCGAGTTCAAGCCCGCCCTGCAAGGCACTTTGGTGAATTTCCAGAACTGGCGCTGGCTGGCCGGCATCACCATGGCGCTGGGCCTGCCCTTCGTGCTGTGGATGCTGCGCGGCCAATTGGGCCTCGCCGGCCGCGGGCGCCTGTTCCTGGCGCTGCTGGCGCAGGGCGGCGTCATGCTCGGCGTGTGGATCTATGCCGTCTATGCCGGGCGGTACCTCACCTGGGTCGATATCGCGGCGCTGGGCATGATCGCGCCGGCCACCGTGCTGCTGCTCGCCATCTTCCTGATCGAAGGCGTCGAGATGGCGATGAATCTGTGGCTGGGCCATTCGCGTCGCCGCCTGGAGCCGCCGCCGGTCAGCGGGCGCTGGAAGCTGCCCAAGATCTCCGTCCATGTGCCCTGCTACAACGAGCCGCCGGAGATGATGATCGAGACCATCCGCGCGCTGGAGAAGCTCCAGTACCGCGACTTCGAGGTCCTGATCATCGACAACAACACGCGCGATGACGCCGTATGGCGTCCGGTCGAATCCTACATCGCCTCGCTGGGTCGGCCGAACTTCCGCTTCTTCCACCTGCCGAAATGGCCGGGCTTCAAGGCCGGCGCGCTCAATTTCGCGCTGACCCAGACGCATCCGGACGCGGAGATCGTGGCGACCATCGACAGCGACTATGTCGTGCGCCCCGACTGGCTGACCAACCTGGCGGCGCATTTCGCCGACCCCAAGGTCGCGCTGGTGCAGGCGCCGCAGGATTACCGCGACGCGAACGACGACCTCTTCAAGCGGCTGTGCTTCTGGGAATATGCCGGCTTCTTCCATCTCGGCATGAAGACGCGGGACGAGAAGAACGCCATCATTCAGCATGGCACCATGGCGCTGATCCGCAAGTCGGCGCTGCAGGAAGTCGGCGGCTGGGGCGAATGGTGCATCACCGAGGATGCCGAGCTGGGCCTGCGCCTGTTCAAGGCCGGCTATCGCGCGGTCTATACCGAGCACAGCTACGGCAAGGGCCTGATGCCCGACAGCTTCGAGGCCTATCGCAAGCAGCGCTATCGCTGGGCCTATGGCGCCATGACCATCATGAAGCGGCACATGCGCGACCTGCTGCCGTTCGGCCGCGGCTCCAGCGCCTTGCAGCGCGAGCAGCGCTACGAGTTCCTGGCCGGCTGGATGCCGTGGATCGCCGACGGGCTGCAATTGCTGTTCGTCTATCTGGCGCTGGCCTGGAGCGCCGGCATGCTGCTGTTCCCCGACAAGATCGAGCCGCCGCTGACCATGTATCTGGTGGTCACCTTGGGCATGTTCTTTTTCAAGATCGGCAAGTCGCTGTGGCTCTACGCCAGCAAGGTGCCGTGCAGCTTCGCGGACAACCTGGGCGCGGCGCTGGCCGGCTTGTCGCTGTCCTATGCCGTCTCCAAGGCGGTGTGGCGCGGCCTGTTCACCTCCAACCTGCCGTTCCACCGCACGCCGAAGATGGAGAACCAGCCGGCGCTGATCCGCGGCCTGATCTCGGCGCGCGAGGAGACGGCGATCCTGCTGATGCTGGTCGGAAGCGGCGCGGCCGTGCTGTGGCAGCGCGGCACGGTGGAGCCGACGACGGTGCTGTGGGCCGTTCTGCTGTTCGTGCAGGCGCTGCCCTTCTTCGCCGCGCTCGTCATGTCGATGATCAACGTGCTGCCGGTCTTCAAGCGGAACCGCGTGCCGGCCCTGCCGCCGGTCAATCCGTCGGAGATGCCCTCTCATACGCCGGCCGGCGTGCAGCGGGTCGCCGGCG
>DASZQC010000045.1:0-3952 GCA_035549815.1 Dongiaceae bacterium | reverse complement strand
CGCTGGCCGGATCGTCGACCAAGGCGGTCATCATGTCGCCCATCGCCGCCTCGTAATCCTTGCCGGTGCCCCAGGCATCGAGCGGATTGGTCGGCTCCAGCCCCGCATCCAGGCGCGCGGCGAGCTTCGTCTTGGTCTCTTCCGAGATCGCCGCGAAGGAAACGCCGCGCTTCTCCGCCAGGTCGATGGTCAGCTCCAGCAGGCCGCCGGAATCGTGCATGGTGGCGATGTCGCCGGGTGCCATCTTGCGCGGCCCCGAATAGAGCCGCAGCGCATTGGCGAAATCGTCCAGCGTCTCCACCTCGATCACGTTGTGCCGGTCGAACAAGGCGGCATAGGCCGCATGATTGCCGGCGACGGCGCCGGAATGGCTGACCGCCTTCGCCGCGGAGGCCGCGGTCTTGCCGACCTTCAGCGCGATGACCGGGATGTCGAGCGCGCGCGCCTTCTCCAGGCCATGCACGAAGCCTTGCGGATCGCGCACCGTCTCCAGGAACAGGCCGATGCAGCGCGTTTCCGGCATCGCCAGCGCGAAATCGAGATAGTCGGAAACGGTGGTGGTCAACTCCTGTCCCGCCGAGACGGCGAGCGCCCAGCCCATGCGCTTGTCGTTGTGGCAGATGCCCGAATAGACCGAGCCGGAATGGGTCAGCAGCACCGCGCCACCGCCGCGCATCCAGGGCGGCGGCGGAAATCCGCAGACGCGCAGGCCATAGGCGAGGTTGTAGAATCCCATGCAATTGCCGCCGCAGATCTGGATGCCGGCCTCGCGCGCCTTGGCGGCGATCCGCGCGGTCAGCTTTGGCTCGCGGTCCGTGTCGAGATAGCCGGAGGCGAAGATGGTGACCGCCTTCACGTTGGCCGCGATGGCGTCGTCCAAAGCCGCTTCCAGCCGCTCGTTGGAAACGCCCAGCACCGCCATGTCGACCTGCGGCGCCGCCTTCAGGTTGGGATAGGCCGGACGGCCGCCGATCTCCGGATAGTTCGGGTTGATCAGGGTCAGTTCGACCGGCGACGGCGCGCCGGCATTGCCAAGCGACGCGGCCACGATCATGCCGTTGCCGACCGTGCCCTCCTTCGGCGACGCGCCCACCAGCGCCACGCGCTTCGGCATGAGCAATGGTGCGAGACGATGCGATTGCAGGGCGGCACCGGAGGTGCCGGGGAGTCGAACTATGTTGGACATTGGTAGCGGCTCTCCTGGAGCCCGGATCTTCTTAGTTCGTCATCGCCGGGCTTGTCCCGGTGATCCATGCGGCATCGATGCTGACTGCGGCGATGCATGGATTGCCGGGACAAGCCCGGCAATGACGGATGAGTGTGTCAGGATAGGTCACGGCGACGCCTACTCCTTCGGCTTCCCGCTCAGCGCATCCAGGCTCGCTTGCTCGCGCTGGGCGAAGTCGCGCTGTTGCGCCAGCTTGGCCGCGAACAGGCGCTGCGCCTCGTCATGGACGGGGCCATAGACCTCCAGCCAGAGCTGGGCATCGACGGCGACCAGCAGGCGTCCCATCTGCCAGGAGCTGGGCTCCGCCCTGCCCTCCAGCCAGCTTTCCAACACCTTCAGCGAGACGCCGGTGGTGGCCGCCAGCGCCTCGCGCCGCATCGGGCCGACCGGCTCCAGCCGCTTGCGCAGGGCAGCGGCCAAGCGCGCGCGGTGGGCGTCGCGGCCCTGCACGTCCTGGTCGATCGCCATGGCGATGGTGGCGTCCAGCTCGCCCTTGCCGCGCTTGGTCGCGGCGCCGCTGCCGAAATGCGCCGGGAAGACGGCAGAGAGATAGGCAAGGCAGGTGCGCTTGGCGGCTTGGCGGTCGAACTTGGCCGGCGACATCAGGCAGTCGAACCACAGCCCGTCGATCATGGCGTTGAGGCCGACGGCGGCCTGATGCGCGTCGACGCCGTCATAGGCGCCCTCGGCGACGATGCGGGCGCAGAGCTGTTCCGTCTCCTTCAGGTATTCGTCCTCCAGCCCCATGACCAGGGACTGGTAGTTCGGGTTGTTGCGCGCCTCCGCCCAGAAGGCGTACCAGACGGAGACCTTTTCCGGGTTGCAGATCGTGGCGTGGAAGTCGGCCTCGATCATCGCGGTGAGGCCGGCGGCCGGCGACACGCGCCCCTTGGCGATGGCGCCCTGCCACAGGCCGGAATATTCCTCGGCGATGTTCTCCAAGGTCGCGATCAGGAGCTGATCCTTGGACTTGAAGTAGAAATTGACGATGCCGGGCGACAGGCCAGCCTCGCCCGCGACGTGGGTCAGGGTCAGGCTGGCATAGCCGAAGCGTCCGATCGCCCGCATGGTGGCGTCGATGAGCTGCTTGCGCCGGACCTCTTTGGAAGCTTCAGCTTTCGCCATTTTTACCCTTATTTTCGCGAGTCCCCCTCTCGCGCACCGGGCGAAACTCTACACGCAAGCTCTTGAAATGCAACGGATTGCTGCATATGCGTCGCTATATGTTCATTTAACACGCTGGACATTATGACAGCAGCAGGCTAGTTTTTCTATACAGTCATTTAACGACGATGTCGCTGAGACGACGCTATGGAGGGCTTCAGCGACAGGTCAAACCTGGAGCGGAACCCTATGAGTACGATCAAGACGCAACGGCGCAACCTCACCAAGTCCCGGGCTCATTACCAGGAGGCTGTGAAGCATCTGCCGCTGGGTGTCTCGTCCAACTTCCGCTTCTGGGGCGAGAAAGAGACGGTGTTTGTGAAGCGCGGCAAGGGCGCCCGCCTCTGGGACCTCGACGGCAATGAATACATCGACTACCGCCTGGGCTACGGCCCGGCAATCCTCGGCCATTGCCATGACGAAGTGGACGAAGCCGCGCGCGAGGCGCAGAGCGTCGGCACCGTCTTCGCGCTGGGCACCGAGAAGGAAGTCACCGTCGCGAAGCTGATCAAGGAAATGATGCCGGCGGCTGACCTGGTCCGCTTCTCCAATTCCGGCACCGAGGCCATGATGGCGGCGCTCCGCTTGGCGCGCGGCTACACCGGCAAGGACAATTACGTCACCTTCGAAGGCTCCTATCACGGCCTGTTCGACGCCGCGATGTGGACCGCCGACCCGGACAGCATGCAGGACCAGAGCAAGGATCCGGTCCTCGTCTCCTACGGCCAGGGCATCCCGAAGCTGGTGCGCCAGCTCTTCTGGCAGGTGCCCTATAACGACGCCAGCCGCCTGGAAGACGTGCTGAAGAAGCACAGCGATTCCATCGCCGCCGTGCTGATCGAGCCGATCCTCGGCAATTGCTGCGGCATCCCGTCCAAGCCGGAATTCATCAAGGCGGTGCGCGAGCTCTGCACCAAGTATGGCGTGCTGATGATCGTCGACGAGGTGAAGACCGGCTTCCGTGTCGGCCGCGGCGGCGCCCAGGCGATGTATGGCATCGAGGCCGACATCTTCACCGTCGCCAAGGCGGTGGCGAACGGCTACCCGATCGCGGCGATCGGCGGCAAGGAAGAGATCATGCGGAAATACGGCAAGGGCGTCGCCCATGGCGGCACCTACACGGCGCAGGCGATGAGCCTAGCCGCGGCCGAAAAGACGCTGACCATCCTGCGCGACACCGACGTGCTGGATCGCATCGCCGCCTATGGCAAGGCCATGCAGGACGGCATGCACAAGGTGCTCAGCGCCCGCGGCATCCCGCATTCCTTCACCGGCCACTATTCCATGTCCGGCCTGTTCTTCAGCGCCCAGGCGCCGACGACCTACCGCAACTGGAAGCTCAGCGACTACACCTTCTACGACACCATGGCGGGCTATCTGATCGACATGGGCGTCATGTGCGAGCCCGACAGCCGCGAGCCCTGGTTCATCTCCGGCGCCCACGACGCGGCCTGCCTCAGCGAGACGCTGACCAAGTTCGAAGAGGCGGTCGACCTGACCCTGGACGAACTGGCCGGCGGCGACGATCACGAAGGCGAAAAGAAGCTGATGCCCGGCATC
>DASZQC010000044.1:0-2975 GCA_035549815.1 Dongiaceae bacterium | reverse complement strand
ATTCCTGGAGCGCCGCCTTGGGATTGCGGCCGGGGAGGGCGGCGGTGCTCAGCCGCTCTCGCCAATGGGCCGCGATGAAGTCGCGGGCAGCATCGATGCCGCCGTCCTCGTAGATCGCGGCGATCACGGCCTCGCAGGCATCACCGAGCACGTTCGTCGTGAGCAGGCTGGCACGCGGTGTGCGGCCATTTGCAAAGCGGAGTGCACTGCCCAGATCCACGGCCTTGGCGACGTCCGCGCAGGCTTCCTTGCGCACCAGCTCGGCCAGCAGGCGCGACAGGTCGCCCTCTGGCGCCGAGGGATATGCCGCCAGCAGCATCTCGGCGATCACAAGCCCAAGCACGCGATCGCCGAGGAATTCCTGGCGCTGGTAAGTGACGCGGTCGGCAGCGGGGCTGGAGTGCGTCAGCGCCGTCAGGATAACGTCACGGTTCTTGAACCGGTAGCCTAGGCGCCGTTCGAGCGGCGCCAGGCCGGCATCGGCCTTCATAGGATGTGGAACAGGCGGTCCCAGCGCACCTTCTGCGGCCACTTCCAGAATTCCCAGATGTGGTTGGTCGCGACCGGCTCCTGCGATGTCGGGACGTATTTCTGCTCCTCGTCGAAGGAGAAGAAGATGATCTGCGCCTTGCCGACGAGGTTCTCGAAGGGCACGTAGCCGACGCCGTTGGACGAGGGCGGGACGCGGCTGTCGGTGGAGTTGTCGCGGTTGTCGCCCATCATGAAGTAGTGGTCGGGCGGCACCTCGTAGACCTGCGTGTCGTCCTCCGCCCCGTTCTCCTGGCGGTCGAGCACGTAATAGGACACGCCGTTTGGCAGCGTCTCCTGGTAGCGCTTCACCTGGAAGCCGTCGTCGTTCACGGTGTCGACGAACTTCTTCGGCACCGCGACGTCGTTGATGTAGAGGACACCGGCCTTCATCTGGATGCGATCGCCCGGTAAGCCGATAACGCGCTTGATGTAGTCGGTCGATTCATCGCGCGGCAGCTTGAAGACGACGATGTCGCCGCGCGCCGGCGCCTTGCCCCAGATGCGGCCGTTGAACAGCGGCGGGCTGAAGGGCAGCGAGAAACGCGAATAGCCGTAGGCGAACTTGGAGACGAACAGGTAGTCGCCGACGAGCAGCGTATTCTCCATCGAGCCGGACGGAATGTTGAACGGCTGGAACAGGAAGGTGCGCACCACGACGGCAAGGATCAGCGCCTGGACGATGACCTTGATGGTCTCGCCGCCGCTGCTGGACTTGGCCGATTTATCGGTCGTTGCGCTCATTCGCTATGGTCCGTCCGTTTTTGTCCCGGCCGCGCCCGATGCCGTGTGTGGGAAGACTGGCCGTCATACCGGCTACCCGGCGCGGGCGCAACGCCTCTGCCGGTCAGGGCAGTGAGGGGATCGCCTCGATGATGACGAGAGCCTGGGCCAGCGGGAAATCGTCCGTGATCGTGACGTGAATCTGGGGGCGGTGACCGGCCGGAACGAGGCTGGCGAGGCGCTTTGCCGCGCCGCCGGTCAGCGCCATCGTCGGCTGGCCGGAAGGCAGGTTCACCACACCCATGTCCCGCCAGAAAACACCCGCGCTCATGCCGGTGCCGAGCGCCTTGGCGCAGGCCTCCTTGGCAGCGAAGCGCTTGGCATAGGAGGCCGCACGCAGGCGGCGGCGCTCGGATTTCCGCACCTCGATGTCGGTGAAGATGCGATGGGTGAAGCGCTCGCCGTGCTTGTCCAGCACCTTCTCGACACGGCGAATGTCGATGGTGTCGTTGCCGATGCCGATGATCATCCGGCCGCCACCTCGGCGCGGGCTTCGTCCATCAGGCGGCGCATGGTGCGCACGCTTTCCTCAAGCCCGATGAAGATGGCCTCGCCGATGAGGAAGTGGCCGATGTTCAGCTCGCTGATCTCCGGAATGCGGGCGATCGGCTTCACCGTGTCGTAGGCCAGACCGTGGCCGGCATGGATCTCAAGGCCGCGGGATTTGCCATACGCCGCTGCTTCGGCGATGCGGCGCCGTTCGCGCTCGAAGGCGTCTGCTCCGGAGTGGAAAGATTCGCAGTAGGTGCCGGTGTGCAGTTCCACCACCGGCGCGCCGAGCGTGACGGCGGCGTCGATCTGGCGGCGGTCAGCCTCGATGAACAGCGAGACGCGCACGCCGGCGGCGCGGAGCTGCGCCACGATCGGGCGCATGCGCTCGATCTGGCCGGCCGCATCGATGCCGCCCTCCGTAGTGCGCTCCTCGCGGCGCTCAGGCACGATGCAGGCGGCGTGCGGTCGGTGCCGGAGTGCGATGGATAGCATCTCATCGGTCGCGGCCATCTCAAGGTTCAACGGCAGGCGGATGTTCTGCCGCAGCCGCTCGATGTCGCGGTCTCCGATATGACGCCGATCCTCGCGGAGATGCGCGGTGATGCCATTGGCGCCAGCGGCCTCCGCGATCTCGGCGGCGCGCAGCGGATCGGGGTGGTCGCCGCCGCGCGCGTTGCGGATGGTGGCGACGTGGTCGATGTTCACGCCGAGGCGCAGCTTGGCCATCAGGCTCCCTCCAGTGTCGGGTGCGCGGCGGCGCGGCGCTCGCGGCGGCGGGCGGCGAGACGTTCCGCCCGCACCGCGCGGAACCCGCGTGTCGCGCCAAGCACCATGAAGTAGGCGAAGACGCCGACGGCGATGCCGATCGGAATGGAGCCCACGAGCATTGGCTTGATCACCGGCCAGATCGCGTTCAGCGACTTTTCGGCAAGGTTGTAGGGAATATCGCTGCCGTCGCGGTGAAGGCGGACGGGCGCGCCGATGATGAACCGCCCGAGGCGGTAGGTCGCCGCCCAGATGAACGGAATGGTGAGCGGGTTGGCGATTGCTGTGCCCAGCGCCGCCGCGACAAGATTGGCGCCCAGCAGCCAGGCGATGGGCAGCGCGATGATGATGTGGAAGCCGAGGAAAGGCGTAAAGGCGACCGCAACGCCGACGGCGACTCCCAGCGC
>DASZQC010000043.1:0-10280 GCA_035549815.1 Dongiaceae bacterium | reverse complement strand
CACGTCCAGGCCACGCGCCTCCAGCACCAGGGGCACGATGGCGAGGCGCGACAGCAGGTCGTGCGCGGTTTCCTCCGCCGCCTGCCACAGCCCGTCATGGGCGGGCAAGTCGCCATAGGCGGCGCCCAGCTCCTTCAGCCGCGCTTCCAGCATCGAGAAATGGATCGCCTCTTCCTCGCCGACCTTGATCCAATCCTCCAGGAACTCGCGCGGCGTCGCGGCGGTGGCGAAGCGCGCGATGATGTCCCAGGCGAGGTCGATGGCGTTGAGCTCGATATGGGCGAGGGCGTGCAGCAGCGCGATGCGCTTCTCCGCGCTGCCACCGGCCTTGCGCTTCGGCATCTCGCGCGGCGGCAGCAGGTTGGGGCGTTCGGGCCGGGCAGGGCGCGCCGGCGGATGGCCCGCATCGGCAAAGGCGGCGCTTCCTTCGCGCCAGGCGCCGGCCAGGGCCAGGGCGCGCGCGACCTTCTCGGCGGGTTCCGCCGCGTTCAGGATGCCACAGGCCCCTGTCGCGAGGTCGGTCATCGCGACTCCCTTCGCAGAAACGCTCAGGCAGCGTCGAGGGCCTTCACCGCCTTCAGAACTTCCTCGACATGGCCTGCCAACTTCACCTTGCGCCAGATGGCGGCAATCTTGCCCTTGCCGTCGATCAGGAAGGTGGCGCGCTCGATGCCCATGTATTTCCGGCCATAGAGGCTCTTCTCGACCCAGACCCCGTAATCCTCGGTGACCTTGCCGGTGTCGTCGGCGCCGAGGGCGAAGTTCAGCTTGTGCTTGGTCTTGAACTTGTCGTGGCTTTCGGCGCTGTCGCGCGAGACGCCGATGACCACCGCATCCATCTTGCCGAACTTCGGCAGGTTATCGCGGAAGCTGCAGGCTTCCGCCGTGCAGCCGGACGTATCGTCCTTGGGGTAGAAATAGAGCACGACATTCTGGCCCTTCAGCCCGGACAACGACACCTTGCCGCCGCCATCGGTCTTCAGCGAGAACGCCGGCGCCTTGTCGCCCACTTTCAATGCCATCCGTCGCTCCATTTGATGCGGCGGGCACGTTAGCGCCGCGCGGTTCTCGGAATCAAGTTTCCGTCTTCACGCCGAGGATCTGCCTGAAGTCGTTGTGCACGGCAAAGGCCATGTCCTGCATCAGTGCTTTCAGCACCGAGAAATCCGGGCAGCCCCCGCATTTGGCGAGCTGCTTGGCGGTGGGCGGCCGCAGCTTGGCCTCGTCCACCGCCTCCCCGACCAGCAGGCGGATCATCTGCTGCAGCTGGCGCCACAAGGTGAGGGCGAAGACCAGGCGGTCGGCGGCCTGATCGTCGAGCAGTTTCACGGCCAAGAGGGCGGTCAGCGCATCGGCCGGGTTGCGGCGCAGCACCTGCGGATGCTCGTGCCCGTGGCGCAGCATCAGGTATTGCGCGATGAAATCGATATCGACCAGCCCGCCGCGATGATGCTTGAAGTCCCAGATGGACTCGCCGCGATGCTGCTGCGCCATCCGGTCGCGCATCTCCACCACGTCCTGGCGCAGCTTCTCCGGATCGCGTGGGATCGTCAGGATGCGTCTCAGGCTGGCGGCGATCTCGCCCTGGAATTTCTCGTCGCCGGCGATGGGCCGCGCGCGAGTCAGCGCCATATGCTCCCAGGTCCAGGCCTCCTGCAGTTGATACCGCTCGAAGGGCTGCAGGCCGCTGGCGATCGGCCCGGAATTGCCGGACGGGCGCAAGCGCATGTCGACGTCATAGAGCTTGCCGTCGCCGGTCATGGCGGTCAGCGCGGTGATCAGCCGCTGCGCCAGGCGCGCGTAATACTGGATCGGCGCCAGCGGCCTGGCGCCGTCGGAATGCAGGGTGTCCCAGCCCTCGATCCCCTCCGGGATGTCATAGACGAAGATCAGGTCGAGGTCGGAGGTGACCGTCATCTCCCGGCTGCCGAGCTTGCCCAGCGCGACGACGGCAAGGCCGCGCCCCGGCAGCTTGCCGTGCTGGCGCTCGAACTCGCCGACGACGAGCGGGAACAGCTCGCCGATCACCGCATCGGCGACATCGGACAATTCGCTCCCGGCGATGTTGCCGTTGCTGACGCCTTTCAGCAGCCGCACGCCGATCTGGAACTGCCGGTCCTTGGTCCAGCGGCACATCAGGCTGAGCTGGTCCTGGAAATCGCTGACGAAGGAAAGCTGCCGCTTCAGGTCGCGGGTCATGGCGCCGCGCTCCGGCACCTTTTCGAAGAAGCCCGCGGTCAGCACGCCGTCCAGCAGCATCGGATAGCGGCTGAGGTGATCGGCCAGCAACGGCGCCGAGCCCATCACGTCGGCGATCAAATCGAGCAGCTCCGGGTTGGAGTGCAGCAAGGAAAAGATCTGCACGCCCGCCGGCAAAGCCCGCATGAAGCCGTCGAAGCGGCGGAAGGCGGTGTCGGGATCGGCCGTCTTGCCCAGCCCCTCCAGCAGCTTGGGCATCAGCTCTGTCAGCAGCTCGCGCGCCCGCGCGCTGCGGGTCGAACGATAGCGGCCATGATGCCAGGCGCGCACCAGCCCGGAGACCATGCTGCCGTCGGGGAAGCCCATGCGCTCCAGCGTCTCGACCGTCGCCGGATCGTCATCCTTGCCGGTGAAGACCAGGTTGCCCTGTTCGCCGAGCGAGGGCGCCTCTTCGAACAGGTCGGCGTAGTGGTCCTCGACCTGGCCCAGATGATGCAGCAGCACCTTGCTGAACTCCGCCGTGTCGGCGTGACCGCAGAACAAGGCGAGGCGGTCCAGCTCCGGCCCCGCCGCCGGCAGGGTCTGGGTCTGCTGGTCGTTCAGCATCTGCAGCCGGTGCTCGACATGGCGCAGATAGCCATAGGCCGCGATCAAATCATCGGCGGCGGCACGGCTGGTGCGGCCCATGCTGACCAGTTGCGAGATCGCCTCACAGGTCTGGCGCAGGCGCAGCTCCGGATTGCGGCCGCCCCAGATCAGTTGCTGGGTCTGGGCGAAGAACTCGATCTCGCGGATGCCGCCGCGACCGATCTTGATGTTGTGGCCGCCGACCGCGATCTCGCGGTGGCCCTTGACCGCGTGGATCTGGCGCTTGATCGAATGGATGTCCTGGATGGCGGCGAAATCCAGATGCTTGCGCCAGATGAACGGGCGCAGGTTGGCGAGGAACGCATCGCCCGCCGGCAGGTCGCCGGCAATGGCGCGCGCCTTGATCATCGCCGCCCGTTCCCAGTTCTGGCCCATGCCCTCGTAATAGGTCTCCGCCGCCACGGTCGACATGGCAAGCGGCGTGGAGGCGGGATCGGGGCGCAGGCGCAAATCTACCCGCAAGACGTAACCGTCTTGTGTGGAGTCCTGCAGGAGCCGCACCAGATTGCGCGCCAGCTTCACGAAACATTCACGCGCCGTCTTGCGCCCGCGATAGCGCACGATGTCGAGGTCGAACAGGACGATCAGGTCGATGTCGCTGGAGTAGTTGAGCTCGCGCGCGCCGAGCTTGCCGAGGCCGAGAATGACCAGGCCGCTCTCCTTCGCCGGCTGCTCCGGATGCGGCAGGTCGAGCTCTTCCGCCGCGTGCGCCGCGCGGAGCAGGTACGAAACCACCGATTGAACGGCGGCATCGGCGAAATCGCTGAGCGCGCTGGTCACCTGCTCCAGCGGCCAGGCCTTGATGATGTCGGCGACGGCGATGGTCAGATGCGCCCGGCGCTTGGCCTGGCGCAGGCCGCGCATGAGGCTGGACTCATCGGTTTCGCCTCGGCCCAAACCCGCGAGATCGTTCAACAATTTGTTAAAGACAGCGTCAGGCCCGTCGGCTAATACTGCAAAGAAGTGGGCTGCCTCGTTGACGACCAGTTGGCTCAGATACGGGGAGTTGCCGAAGATCGCGGTGAGCAGGGCCTGGGTTTGCGTCGGATCGGGGAGGGATGAATCCTCCGGCGCAGTCCAGGCAGCGGCCAAGCGATCGAGTTCGATCCGGGCCTGGCGCAAGTCGTAAGCCTTCGGCAGTTGTGCGGCATCGAACGCCAGCGGCATTGGGGACGGCGGATAGGTGTGTTGAATGCGGCCTGCACATTGGTGCAAGGCCCATCTGCCGTCAAGCAACGGCGCGGCGAATCGAACAGGTGGCGACGGGCGAATGATTCTGCGTGCCAGCAAAATCCTCCTCGAGGCGATCGGCGCCCTGCTGGCCGGCCTGGCGCTGCTGGTCGGCTTCGTCGCCTGGCGCCTCGCCTATGAAGGCCCGATCCATCTCCGCTTCCTGAAACCCTATGTCGAAGAGGCGCTGAACCGCCCCGACGCGGAATACCTGTTCGTCATCGACGACACGGTGCTGGCCTGGGCCGGGTGGGAGCGCACGCTGGATATCCGCGCCGTCGGCGTGCAGATCATGGATCGCGCCGGGCGCGAGCTGGCCTCGGTGCCGGAGCTCGGCTTCGGCCTCAGCGGCACCGCGATGATGCGCGGCCTGATCGCGCCCTCGCGCATCGAGCTGTTCCAGCCCGCGCTGACGCTCAACCGGAATGAAACCGGCGATTTCCAGTTCGGCACCAAGCTGATCACGGCGCAGGCGCAGGCGGAAGGGGAGTCGAACGCGCAAGCGCCACAATCACCGATCCCGGCGCAGGTTCCCGCCGGAGAATCCCAGAGCGGCCTGGTTTCGGTTTTGGTGGCGGAATTGCTGGCGCCGCCCGATCCCGCCAAGCGCACGGGATATCTGTCGGAGGCCGCGATCTATGACGGCTCGATCAGCATCGACGACAAGCATGCCGGCAATGTCTGGAGGGCCGAGAAGTTCGAGGTGCACCTGGCCCGCGGCGACAAGGGCCTGGCCGGGAGCTTCACCGTTGCCGTGCCCCAATTCGGCGACCCGGCGCAGCTCAACGGCGATCTCTTCCTGCCGGCGGGCGCGGATCGGTTCGAGGTCACCGCGCGGTTGCAGCGCTTTTCGGCCGCGGCGATCGGCCTGATCGAGACGCATTTATCGGTCCTCGCCAACACTTCCATCTTTTTGGAAGGGGAGATTCGCACCAACATCTCGCTCACCGGCAGCCTCGGCCTGACGGAGTTTTCGTTCCTCGGCAGGGATGGCGAAGTGGCGCTGCCGGATCTCATGAAGGCGCCGCTGCCGATCAGGAACTTGGTGGCCAAGGGCCGCGTCGATCCTGACCTCGATCTCATCACGCTGGACACCTTGTCGCTCGATCTCGACGGGCCGTCTTTCGAATTGACCGGGCAGGGCGACGGCTTCCTGAACGGCAAGGCGACCGATGATGGCGCGCCGATCCTGAGCGCGGTGCTGAAGGGCGGCGGGCTCGACTGGCAGAAGGTTGACGGCTGGTGGCCCGAGACGGTGGCGGCGGATTCGCGCGCCTGGCTCATCCCCAACATCACCAGCGGCATGGTCAACGACCTGGTGGCCGAGACGCGGATGCGCTTCAACCGCGACACCGAGCCGAAGGTCCTGGTGGAGAAGCTGGAGGGCACGTTCAAGGCCGACCAATTAACGGTGCATTACCTGCGGCCCATGCCGCCGATCGAGAATGGCGTCGCCACCGCCAGCTTCAACGCCCAGCAATTCGCCGCCGACATCCAGGGCGGCCATGTCGGCAACATCAAGATCACCAAGGGTGACCTGCTGATCACCGGCCTGGATGTGGAGGACCAGTTCATCAAGGTTGGTGGCGATCTGGCGAGCCCGATGCAGGACGCGCTGAAGCTGCTGGACCATCCGCGCCTGGGCTATGCCTCGAAGCTCGGCCTGAAGCCGGAGCTCAGCTCCGGCGACGTGGCGACGCGCCTCGATTTCGATTTTCCGGCGGCGAAGGACCTGGGCTTCAACGACGTGAAGATCAACGTCACGGCGGACATGAAGAATGTCGGCCTGCAGAAGATCATGTTCGATCGCGACGTCACCGAGGGGAACCTGCAACTCGCGTTGAGCCAGAACGGCATGCGCATTTCCGGGCCGCTGATGTTCGGCGGCGTGCCGCTGGACCTGCAATGGCTGGAGAATTTCTATGACAAGGCGCCGTTCCAGCGGCAGATCCGCGCCATCGGCAATGTGCAGGCGGAACGGATGGCGGCCGCCGGCTACGAGACGCGCCCCTTCCTGGATGGCCCGTCCGGCGCCGATCTCACCTATATCTCGTTCGAGGATGGCAGGGCGCGCCTCGATGCGACCTTAGACCTGGCCCAGGCCACCATGGCCTTCGATTTCGTCAAATGGTCGAAGCCGGCCGGCCAACCCGGCACCGGGCGGCTGGCCGTGGAAATGCGCGACGATAAGATCATCGGCATCCCGTCCTTCCAGGTGCAGGCCGGCGACCTGATTGCCAACGGGAAGATCGATTTCGAGGCCGGCAGGCCGGTGCGCGCCGCGCTGCCGTCGCTGAAATTCGGCCGCAACACGCTGACCGATGTGTCCGTCGCCTTCAAGGGCGAGTTGATCGACATTGCCATCGGCGGCGGCGACGTGGATGTCGAGCCCTGGATG
The DNA here is from genome assembly GCA_035549815.1 of Dongiaceae bacterium. Lineage (GTDB taxonomy): Bacteria > Pseudomonadota > Alphaproteobacteria > Dongiales > Dongiaceae > Dongia_A. Next base: position 3,805 of record DASZQC010000043.1, on the reverse strand, counting down.
GCGGAGGACGATCCGCCCAAGGATGACGCCACTCTGGCGCGCGAAGAGAACGAGCCGCAGCGCCCGTTCCGCCTGGTGGCGCCATCGCTCAAGACGGTGCGCATCGGCGAGGATCGCTCGATGAGCAACGCCAAGGTCGAGCTGTATCACGATCCGATGTGGTGGGACGTGATCGATTTGTCGGCGACCTTGCCGGGCGGCGCGCCGCTGACGCTGACCTATCGTCCGGCCGAGGGCGGCGTGCATCGGCTGAATGCCGAGACCAGCGATGCCGGGGCCGCTCTGCGCGCGCTCGACATCTACGATTCCATCAAGGGCGGCACGCTGAAGATCACCGGCAAGGTGAAGGACGACGAGCCGCGCCGGCCCTTGCGCGGCCGGCTGGAGGCGGGCTCGTTCCGCCTGCTGAATACGCCCTTCTTCGTGCGTTTTCTGTCCGTGGCGGCGCTGACCGGCCTTGCCGACGTGCTGACCGGCGAAGGCTTCTATTTCGACGGTGCCACCGCGCGCTTCACCAAGACCATGGGCACGATCGAGGTGAAGAAGTTCCGCAGCGCCGGCCCGTCGATCGGCCTGACCTCATCCGGCACGATCGATCTGGATCGCGACAAGATCGACCTGGACGGCGTGATCGTGCCGGCCTATGCGCTGAACTCGATCCTCGGCAACATCCCGATCCTGGGCGACATCCTGCAAGGCGGCGAGGGCGAGGGCATGTTCTCCGCCACCTACAAGATCGCCGGCGACCTCGCCGAGCCGAAGATCGATGTGAATCCCTGGGCGGCGCTGGCGCCGGGCTTCCTGCGCGGCCTGTTCACCGAGGATATCGGCGACGGCGAAGGCAACGACACCCCCGCACCGATCGTCCCGCAGGGCAGCCACAAATAGCCAGCGCGCTATTTCGGCCGTACCACCGCGTGCTTTTTCTTGCCGAAGGACAGCTTTACCACGCCGTCGGCATTGAGATCGCCGACGGTGATCTTCCTGTTCTCATCCTCGAGCACCGCATCGTTCAGGCGCGCGCCGCCGCCCTTGATCAGGCGTCGCGCCTCGCCGTTGCTGGCGACCAAGCCGGAGCGGCGCAGCAGCTCGAACGCGGCGATGCCGGCTTCCAGCTCGCTGCGCGGAATTTCGATGCTCGGCAGATCTTCGCCGAGGCCGCCTTCGACAAAGGTGCGACGCGCCGTCTCGGCTGCCGCACGCGCCGCCGGCGCGCCGTGACACAGCATCGTCGCCTCGTTGGCGAGGATGATCTTGGCCTCGTTGATCTCCGCGCCCTGCAATTTCTCCAGGCGCGCGATCTCCACCATCGGCAAATCGGTAAACAGCTTCAGGAAGCGGCCGACATCCGCATCCTCGGTGTTGCGCCAATATTGCCAATAATCGTATGAACTGAGGCGGTTCGGGTTGAGCCACACGGCGCCCGCCGCGGTCTTGCCCATCTTCGCGCCGGACGCGGTGGTGATGAGCGGCGCGGTCAGCCCGAACAGCTCCTTGTTGTCGACGCGCCGGCCGAGCTCGGTGCCGTTGACGATGTTGCCCCACTGGTCGGAGCCGCCCATCTGCAGGCGGCAATCATGCAGCCGCGCCAGTTCCAGGAAATCGTAGGCCTGTAGGATCATGTAGTTGAACTCGAGGAAGCTCAACGGCTGCTCGCGTTCCAGGCGCAGCTTTACGGAATCGAAGCTCAGCATGCGGTTGACCGAGAAATGCCGGCCATAATCGCGCAGGAACTCGATGTAGTTCAGCTTGTCCAGCCAGTCGGCGTTGTTGACCATCACGGCGTCGGTCTTGCCGCCGCCGAAGGTCAGGTAGCCGGTGAAGGTCTGCTTGATGCCGTCGAGGTTGCGGTTGATGTCCTCCTCGGTCAGGAGCTTACGGCTCTCATCCTTGCCGGAGGGGTCGCCGACCTTGGTCGTGCCGCCGCCCATCAGCGCGATGGGCTTGTGCCCGGTCTGCTGCAGCCGGCGCAGCAGCATGATCTGCACCATGCTGCCGACATGCAGGGAATCCGCCGTCGCGTCGAAACCGATATAGGCGCTGATGGATTGCTTCGCCATCAGCGCATCCAAGGCCTCCCAATCGGTGCATTGATGGAGGTAGCCCCGCTCCAGGATGACTTTCAGGAATTCGGACTTCGGCGCGGACATCGGGTTCAGGCTCGTTTCGGCTGTATCTTGCAGGGTCTTGCTTTGAATGGGCGGTGATGTAACACATCCCCGGGAAGGGCGTAAACCGGCGGGGCAGAATGGATTCCGGGGACAATTCTGGGCAAAGAGGCGGGGCCGTCTGGGCCATGGGCCTGATGAGCGGCACCTCCGCAGATGGGGTCGACGCGGCGCTGATCCGCACCGACGGGACCAGTGTCGCCGAGTTCGGGCCGAGCCTGACCGAGCCCTATGACAACGCCTTCCGCCTGAAGCTGAAAGGTGCCTTCGGTTCGCAGGCGCCAGTCCCGGAGATCGAGCGTGAACTGACTGAGCGTCATGCAAGCGCGGTGCAGGCCCTGCTGGCGAAGGCCGGCCGCGGCCCGCGCGACGTCGCGGTCGTCGGCTTCCATGGCCAGACGCTGCATCACGCGCCGGAACGCAGACAGACCTGGCAGATCGGCGATGGCGCCTTGCTGGCGAAGCTGACCGGCATCGAGGTGGTGAATGATTTCCGCAGCGCCGACGTCGCCGCCGGCGGGCAAGGCGCGCCGCTGGTGCCGGTGTATCACGCGGCCCTCGCCGGTGCTCTGGCGAAGCCGCTCGCCGTGCTCAATATCGGCGGCGTGGGCAACGTCACGTGGATTGGTGCCGACGGCAGTTTGCTGGCCTTCGACACCGGGCCGGGCAATGCGCTGCTGGACGATTGGGTGATGCAGCACACCGGGCGCCACGCCGACCTGAACGGCGCCCTGGCGCGGCAGGGGCGCGTCGATGCGATCGCGCTGGGCAAGCTGCTGTCCGATCCGTTCTTCGGGGTGAAGCCGCCCAAATCCCTTGACCGCCAGCATTTCAAGCAACTGGCTGCCGCCGCATTGGCGACCCTGTCGCCGGCCGATGGCGCCGCGACGCTGGTGGGATTCACCGCGCTCGCCATCGGCCGCGCGCAGCTTCATTTCCCGGCGCCGGTGCGCGAATGGCTGGTCTGCGGCGGCGGGCGGCACAACCCTGCGCTGATGCAGGCGTTGAAGGCGGAATTGCCGGTCCCGGTGCGCTCCGCCGACGAGGCGGGCTGGGATGGCGACGCGCTGGAGGCGCAGGCTTTCGCATTTCTCGCGGTGCGGTCGCTGCGCGGCCTGCCGCTCAGCTTCCCGACCACCACCGGCGTGCCGCACCCGATGCAGGGCGGCCGGCATCACGCCTTCCTCTAGCGGACCGCCGACCGGAACCACATATCCTTCCCATCTGTTTCGCGTAGGTGGACGTGAACGGGAGGATTGTTCCAGTGGCTGTCCGACTGAATCACACGATTGTCTCGGCGCGCGACCGGGATGCCTCGGCCAGGTTCCTCACCGAAATTCTCGGCTTGCAGGCGCCCTTGGTCCTCGATCCGTTCGTGGTCGTGCAGGTGGGCGACACCTCGCTCGACTTCATCCACACCGATGACGACTTCACGTCCCAGCACTACGCCTTCCTGGTCAGCGAAATCGAGTTCGACGAGATCTTCGCGCGCATCCGCCAGCGCGGCCTGACCTATTGGGCCGATCCCGGCCGGCAGAAGCGCGGCGAGATCAACGGCTGGGATGACGGGCGCGGAGTCTATTTCGACGACGCGAACGGTCACCTGCTGGAAGTCATCACGCGCCCGTACGGAAGCG
>DASZQC010000042.1:0-2776 GCA_035549815.1 Dongiaceae bacterium | reverse complement strand
CGACGCCGCGTTGCCCGGCCTGGCCTCCGGCACCGTGCCGGTCGACCGCCACATCGCCGCCTTCATCGGCGCCCATCTGCGCCGGTCGATCGATCAGGAGCTGACCACGCTGAACGCCGCCACCGACGAAGCCGACCGGCGCATCGCCGTGCTGCGCCTGCTGGCCACGGTCCAGCAGGCTTATCCCAACCGCAAACTGCCGCGGCTGGCGGAGGCGGTGGAGGCGATGCTGGCGCCGGCGCTTGCCAAGTTCCGCCACGTCAAGGCGCGCAGCGACGCGGAAAAGCGCATGCGCGCGCTGACCAAGGAATGCGACTTCGCCGGCCTCACCTTGATCTTCGATCCGCAGGGGCCGCTTCGGCGCGCTGACGAGCTGGGCTATGCCGCCGCGCAGCGCGCTCATGTGCAATTGCTGCGCGAGCAGAAATGGCTGGAAGAGGGCGGCCTGACGCATCCCGACCGCGTCGCGCCGATCGGCCAGCGCATGGCGGCGATGACCTCCGCCTTCATCGCCAGCGCCGCGATCGCGGCCTATAGCGTCTTTGCGATGTGGTGAGGCGCTGATGGCGACGAAACCACAGCAAGGTGCAACCCAGGCCGCGGCCGGATCCGGCGGCGGGAAGGTGTTCAAGCCGGCTCTGCTGCTGGTCCTGCTTTTGTCGGTCGCGGCGCTGATGGCGCCGACCGCCATCCTGCTGGTCGCCTCGCTGGCGCCGACCATGGTGGCGCGCCTGCTCGACCCCACGCGCGGCAGCTACCTGACCTGGACCGTGTTCGGCATGAACGTGGTCGGCTCGCTCTATTTCCTGCACGAGCTCTGGTCGCTGGGCGACGATTTTTCCAGCCTGATGATCGTGATCGCCGATCCGATCGGCTGGCTCGCGGCGATGGCCGGTGCCGGCTTCGGCTGGGTGCTTTATCTCGCCATGCCGATGGCGGCCGCCCGGATCGCCGCCAGCCAGTCGGCCCTGCGCATGCGCCGCGTCACCCGCGACCTGCAGCAATTGACCGACGAGTGGGGCCCGGGCGTGGCCGAGAAGGACGAGTAGCGCCTTGCCTCCGCGCTGAAACACAAAGGGCGGCAGTCTCGACTGCCGCCCTTGCTTCATTCAGTGATCGCCCCTTACCGCAGCGCCAGCTTCTCGTCGATGGCGGCGTTGCGGATGGCGCGCTGGACCTTGTCGAAGGCGCGCACCTCGATCTGGCGCACGCGCTCGCGGCTGATGTTGAACTCCTTCGACAAATCTTCCAGCGTCGTCGGCTCGTCCTTCAGCCGGCGCTCGGCCAGGATGCGCCGCTCGCGCGGGTTCAACAGCTTCAGCGCCTTGTCCAGCAACTGCTTGCGCTTGCCGAATTCCTGGCTCTCGGCGAGCTGCGTTTCCTGGGTGTCGACGTCGTCGACCAGCCATTCCTGCCACTCGCCGCCGTCGCCGTCATTGCGCATCGGCGCGTTCAGTGAATGGTCCGGCGCTGCGAGGCGACGGTTCATGTCGACGACGTCGCTTTCCGGCACGTTCAGGCGCGTGGCGATTTCCTTCACCGTCTCCGGATGCAGATCGCCTTCCTCCAGCGCCTTCAACTGGCCCTTCACGCGGCGCAGGTTGAAGAACAGCTTCTTCTGCGCGGCGGTGGTGCCGATCTTCACCAGCGACCAGGAATGCAGGATGTATTCCTGGATCGCGGCGCGGATCCACCACATCGCATAGGTGGCGAGGCGGAAGCCGCGATCGGGATCGAAGCGCTTCACCGCCTGCATCAGTCCGACATTGCCTTCGGAGATGACTTCGGACATCGGCAGGCCATAGCCGCGATAGCCCATGGCGATCTTGGCCACGAGGCGCAGATGGCTGGTCACCATCTTGTGGGCGGCTTCCGGGTCCTGGTGCTCCTGCCAGCGCTTGGCCAGCATGAATTCTTCGCTCTGTTCCAGCATCGGGAACTTGCGGATCTCCGCCAGATAGCGGGCCAGATTGCTGTCGCTGACGATACTCGGGAGATTGCGTGCCATAGGGTCCCCTTAACCTGGGCGGCGTCCCTGCCGCCCCTAACTATCTCTCACCAACATCATACGTCCCCGGCGCTGGCATCCTTAGTTCGAATGCCGCAGATCAGTCCTCAGTTCCGCGCATGTAACAAACGGAGGGGTGAGATACCTGACTATTTAGATAAGTTAACGGCTGGAACTTTCAAGTCGTGCGTGTTAACGAACCGGTGAACATTTCTAAGCCATTGAAAGAATGCGCTTCAATGCCGCCAGATCGGCGGGCAGGGGCGATTCCCAGCGCAATTTTTCCCCCGTGCGGGGGTGGGTGATTCCCAGGATCGCGGCATGTAGGGCTTGCCGAGGAAAGGCCTTTGCCGCGGCCGCCGCGGGGGGCGACAAAGCGCCGCGCCGGGCGGGCGTCACCTTGCCATAGACCGGGTCGCCGATGAGCGGGTGCCCGATCGCCGCCAGATGGACGCGAATCTGGTGCGTGCGCCCGGTCTCCAGATTGCAGGCCAACTCCGAGGCGCCCAGGCCATAGACGGTGAGGGTCCGGTAATGCGTCACCGCCGGCTTGCCGCCCTTGCGCACGATGGCCATGCGCTTCCGGTCGGTCGGATGGCGGCCGATATTGCCCTCGATCGTGCCGGCCTTGGGCGAGGGCAGGCCCCAGACCAGGCAGTGATATTCGCGCTCGATCGTGTGGTTGGCGAAGGCCTCGCTGAGGGCCTGGTGCGTGGCGTCGTTCTTGGCGGCGACGATCAGGCCGCTGGTGTCCTTGTCGATGCGGTG
>DASZQC010000041.1:0-7627 GCA_035549815.1 Dongiaceae bacterium | reverse complement strand
AGTCCGACGTGTTCCATTTGATGTCGGTCATCTCGCCCTTGGACCGCGACCTGCAACTGGTCTATTCGCCGTTGATGCCGATTCCGTTCCGCGAATGGCTGATCGACAAAGGCATGGAGCTGGTCGAGGTGCCGGACGAAGAATTCGCGTCCATGGGCTGCAACGTGCTGACCATCGCGCCGCGCGAAGTGGTGATGGTGAAAGGCAACCCGGAAACCAGGCGCCGCATGGAAGACGCCGGCTGCAAGGTCCACGTCATCGACGCCGATGCGATCAGCGTGCCCGGCGAAGGCGGCCCGACCTGCCTGACACGGCCGTTGATGCGGGTTTAAGCGCGTCCCTTACTGTCATCCCGGGTCACGCCGCCCTTGCCCGGGATGACGGCGGGGATTCAATCGCCTCTAAACTCCCCATACATCCGCTCCAGCCGGCCGCTATAATCGGCGGTGTAGGCGGGGTAATCAAAATCCAGGTCGGAGTGGATCTCCTGCACCATGCTCCACATGGTCTCGCGCAGCAGCGAGGCGCATTTCATGGCGCGGTAGCTGCGCCAGAGCTGGCTGGTGAGCGGCTTCTCGAAATAGCTCTCCAGCAACCAGCGCTCGTCAGCTTCCGCGACCTCGTTGTTGGAGGCGAGGTTGGAGAGATCGAACAAGGGCGAGTTAAAGCCGGCATAGTCCCAGTCGATCAGCCAGAGCCGCTTGCCGTCATCCAGGAAATTGCTGGGCAGCAGATCGTTGTGGCCGAAGACGATCTCGACCGGGCCAACGGCCTTTTCCAGCTCGTCCGCCATGGCGAGCAGCTTCGGCAGATCGGGCAGGTGGCTGCTGCGGCCTTCCTTCAGCGTGTGGCCGTAGTCGCGCACCACGTGGAACACCCAGAAGATCAGCGCCGGGCCGCGCAGCTCCTTCGGCATCTCGCGGTGGCACTTGCGCAGCAGGGGCAGGATACGCTCCAGCATGGCGCGCGGGCGGACGTCATCGGCGCTGAGGGTCTTGGCCTCGATGAAGCGGAAGACCAGAGCGCCCGGCGCCTGGAAGACCACCTCCGGCGACAGGCCGCAGGCGGCGGCGGCGCGGCTGGCCGCCATCTCGTTGAAGCGCATCACCCCGTGGATGGGAATGTCGGCGCCCACCCGGACGAAATACCGGCCGGTGCGGTCTTCGACCATGAAATTGGCGTTGGTGATGCCGCCCTTGACCGGGACGGGCTCCACCTTGCCCTGCCAAAAGGCCAGATTCCGCGCCACGTCGATGGCCGCCATGATTCCCCCAATGATGCCGCCCAGGCGATGATTTGGCCGTCGGGGCCCTATTTTGACGCGATCCTGTCACGCGAGGCGATTCATGACAATCACTGGCGGTTTATGAATTTTCACGGCGATATAACTGAAATCATGCACTTTTTTGCTGCAAAGCCCGTATCATTGTTTGCGACGCGCGGAGGGTTGCGCTAAGTGATTCCCATATGACGTGAAGACTTGAGAAAGGGCTGGCGGGGCATTCTTCGACGCAGCCCGGCCGGGACCGCCCCGGTCCCTGCCTGCCGAAGCCCTGCCTGAGAGACCACTATGGAAATGCCAACCCCACTAAGCCAACGCACCACGCTGATCACCGAGCCATTCGACATGGTGGTGTTCGGCGGAAGGGGCGACCTGGCGCGGCGCAAGCTGCTGCCGGCGCTCTATGAACTGGACCGCGACAACCGCCTGCCGCCCGACGGCCGCATCATCGCCGTGTCGCGCGGAGCGATGACCCCGGAAGCCTTCCAGAACCTGGTCGAGGAGGCCGTCACCGAATTCCTGACCAAAGGCGAACCGCTGAACCCGGAGATCTGGGCACGCTTTTCAAAGCGCCTGTCCTATGTGTCGATGGATGCGACCAAGCCCGACGGCTTTGGGCCGCTGACCGCCGTGCTGAAGGACCGGCAGCAGGTGGTGCGGGTGTTCTATCTGGCGACGGCCCCGGACCTGTTCGGCCCGACGGCGGCCAACCTCGCCGCGAACGGCCTGGTGACTCCGCAGACCCGCCTGGTGCTGGAAAAGCCGCTGGGCCACGATCTGCCCTCGTCGCAGGCGATCAACGAGGCCGTGGGCCGGGTGTTCGCCGAGCGGCAGATCTACCGCATCGACCATTATCTCGGCAAAGAGACGGTGCAGAACCTGATGGTGCTGCGCTTCGCCAATTCGCTGTTCGAGCCGCTGTGGAACCGCACCCATATCGACCACGTGCAGATCACGGTGGCGGAGACGGTCGGCGTCGGCGGCCGTTGGAGCTATTACGACGGTGCCGGCGCGCTGCGCGACATGGTGCAGAACCACCTGTTGCAGGTGCTGTGCCTGACCGCGATGGAGCCGCCGATCTCGCTCGATGCAGATTCTGTGCGCGACGAGAAGGTGAAGGTGCTGAAGGCGCTTAATCCGCTGACAGGGCAGGAAGCCGGCACTTCCACCGTGCGCGGGCAATATCGCGCCGGTGCCATCGAGGGGCAGCCGGTGCCGGGCTATCTGGAAGAGACCGATGCCGGTGCGCAGAGCGACCGCGAGACCTATGTCGCGATCCGTGCCGAGATCGACAATTGGCGCTGGGCCGGCGTGCCGTTCTATTTGCGCACCGGCAAGCGCCTGCCGCAACGCTGCTCCGAGATCGTGGTGCAGTTCAAGACGCCGCCGCACTTCATCTATCCGACCTATGGGGCGATGCCGCCGGCCAATCGCCTGATCATGCGGCTGCAGCCGAACGAAGGTGTGCGGTTCCAGATGCTGAACAAGCGCCCTGGCCCGGGCGAGTTGCGCCTGCAACAGACCGCGCTCAACCTGAGTTTCGCCGACACGTTCGGCGTCAATCTGCCCGAGGCCTATGAGCGCCTGCTGCTGGACGTCATCCGCGGCCGGCCGACCCTGTTCATGCGCGTGGACGAGCTTGAGGCGGCGTGGCGCTGGACCGATTCCATCCTGCAAAGCTGGCAGCAATTGAGCGTGCCGGCGCGGCCTTATACCGCCGGCTCCTGGGGACCGAGCGCCGCCATTGCGCTGATCGAGCGCGACGGCCGAACTTGGCATGAAGACGATGCCTGACGTGGCGCAGATATCTTCGCGGGTCGTCTGGCTCGACTTTCCGGACAAGACGCGCTGGGCCGAAGCCGCGGCGGACAAGATCGCCGATCAGCTCACCGCGGGCATCGGCCAGCGCAACGTCGCCAGCCTGATCGTCGCCGGCGGCACGACGCCGCAGCCGATCTTCGACCGGCTGAACGCCATGCCGCTCAATTGGGCACGCATCCAGGTCGGCCTCACGGATGAGCGCTGGGTCGACCCGTCGCACGCCGACAGCAACGAGCACCTGGTGCGCCAGAGCTTGCTGCGGGGCGAAGCCAAGGCGGTGCAGTTCCATTCGCTCTATAACGGCGCGAAGCGCCCAAGCGCCGGCGTCAAGGCCGCTGAGGCGACCATGGCGACCATGGCGCGGCCGTTCGACGTGGTTCTGCTGGGCATGGGAACCGACGGGCACTTCGCTTCGTTGTTTCCAGGGATTCCGCATCTGGCGGCCGCCCTCGACCCGAACAATCCGGCGACCTGCCTGGCGATCGACACACCGCAGAGCGGCTATCCGCGGATGTCGCTGACCCTGTCGGCCCTGTTGAACGCCAAGCTGATCCTGCTGGCGATCGCCGGCCGGCCGAAGCGCACGGTCGCCACGCAAGCGATGACGGGAAAGGCGACCACGCCCATCGCGGCGCTGCTCGCGGCACGCAAGGACGATCTGGAAATTCTGTGGACGGACTAAGTAGGGAATGACCGAACTGCATCCCGTCGTTCAGGAAGTCACCGAACGCATCAAGAGCAAGAGCCGCGACAGCCGCGCCGGTTACCTGGAACGGATGGCGGCGGCGCGCGCGCAGAAGCCGCAGCGCACGCATCTGTCGTGCGGCAACCTGGCCCACGGCTTCGCCGGCTGCAGCGCCGAAGACAAGGCGGCTTTGTCGGCCGAGGGCGCGCCCAATATCGGCATCGTGTCGGCCTACAACGATATGCTGTCGGCGCATCAGCCCTACGGCGATTATCCGGCGATTATCAAGCAGGCGGCGGCGGAGGTTGGCGCGGTGGCGCAGTTCGCCGGCGGCACGCCCGCCATGTGTGACGGCGTCACCCAGGGCCAGCCCGGCATGGAATTGTCGTTGTTCAGCCGCGACGTGATAGCGCTGTCAACCGCTGTCGCGCTGACCCACGGCATGTTCGACGCGGCGCTCTGTCTCGGCATCTGCGACAAGATCGTGCCCGGCCTGTTCATGGGCGCGCTGGCCTTCGGCCACCTTCCGACGGTGTTCATCCCGGCCGGCCCGATGCCGAGCGGCCTGTCGAACCCCGAGAAATCCCGCGTGCGGCAGCTCTATGCGGAAGGCAAGGTCGGCCGGCCCGAGTTGCTGGCGGCGGAAGCGGCGTCTTATCACGCGCCCGGCACCTGCACCTTCTACGGTACGGCCAATTCGAACCAGATGCTGATGGAGGCGATGGGCCTGCATCTGCCCGGCGCCGCCTTCATCAATCCCGGCACGCCGTTGCGCGAGGCCCTGACCCGCGCCGCGACGCAGCGCGCGGCGCAGATCACGGCGCAGGGCAACGATTACCGCCCGATGGCGGAGATCGTCGACGAGCGCGCCATCGTCAACGCCATCGCGGCTTTGGTGGCCACCGGCGGATCGACCAACCACACGATTCATTTGATCGCCATGGCGGCGGTCGCCGGCATCCAGATCGACTGGACCGACATCGCCGACATGTCGCGGGTCACGCCGCTCCTGGCGCGCGTCTATCCCAACGGCCAGGCGGACGTGAATCACTTCCACGCCGCCGGCGGCACCGGTTTCGTCATCGACCAGTTGCTGTCGACCGGCCGCATGCATGGCGACGTGGAGACGATCATGGGCCGCGGCCTGGCTGGCTACGCGCGCGAGCCATGGCTGAAGGATGGCAAGCTGGAATGGCGCGCGGCACCGAGGGAGAGCGGCGACCGCGACGTGCTGCGCCCGGCCAACGATCCGTTCGACGCGGAAGGCGGCATCCGTCTGCTGACCGGCAATCTCGGCCGCTCGATCATCAAGATCTCCGCGGTGAAGCCGCAGCACCGGCAGGTGCGCGCGCCCGCGGCCGTCTTCGACGACCAGAACCAGGTCGTCGCCGCCTTCAAGGCCGGCAAGCTGCACCGCGACGTCATCGTGGTGGTGCGCGGGCAGGGACCGGCGGCCAACGGCATGCCGGAACTGCACAAGCTGACGCCCTCGCTCGGCGTGCTGCAGGATCTCGGCTACAAGGTCGCCCTGGTCACCGACGGGCGTATGTCGGGCGCATCGGGCAAGGTGCCGGCCGCCATCCATCTGTCGCCGGAAGCGTCCGGCAACGGTCCGATCGGCCGCCTGCGCGACGGCGACGTGGTGTCGCTGGAGGCGGAGAAGGGCGTCCTGACCGTGGAGGTGCCGGACACCGAGTGGAATGCACGGCCGCAATGGCATCCCGATCCGCGCGCCTCGGCCTTCGGCTTCGGCCGCGAGCTGTTCGCCGGCATGCGCGCCAACGTCGCGCCGGCCGAGCGTGGCGCGATTACCCTGCTGGGAGCGGCCTAGGTGGCGCCACCGTCAAGCGATTCTGGCGGCGACGTGCTGGTTGCCGATATCGGCGGCACCAATGCCCGCTTCGCCATCAGCGATGACAGCGGCGCGCTGCATGACATGCGCATCCTGAGCGCCGCCAGCTTCCCCAATCTCGATGGCGCCATCGCGGAATATCTCTCCGGCGCTGCCCGCGGACGGCCGACGCAGGCCTGTTTCGCCGTCGCCTGCCCGGTGCATGGGCCGGAAATCAAGCTGACCAACTCGCCCTGGCGCTTCGTGAAGGATGAGATCGCACGGCAATTCGCCTTCACGCGCTTTGCCGTCATCAACGATTTCGAAGCGTTGGCGGCGTCCGTGCCGTCGCTGACCGGCGACAAGGTGCAGGTGCTGCGGCCGGGCCAAGCCGATCCCGAGGCGATCAGCCTGGTGATCGGACCCGGCACGGGCCTGGGCGTCGGCGGCTATGTGCCGGCGGGCAAGGGCACCTGGGCGCTAATCTCAGGCGAGGGCGGCCATATCGCCTTCGCGCCGACGACCGACCGTGAGGTGCGGCTGTGGAAACAATTGCGCGCCAAATATGGCCGCGTCTCGGCAGAGCGGGTCCTGAACGGCGCCGGGCTCGCCAACGTCCATCGCTTCCTGGCCGGCGAAGGTGGCCACGCCATCGAAGAGATCGACGCGCCGGAGATTTCCCGCCGCGCCCGCGCCGGCGACGCGCTTGCGACCGAGGCGGTGCTGATGTTCTTCGAGATTCTGGGCAGCGTGGCCGGCGATTTGGCGCTCGCTTATGGCTCCCGCGGCGGCGTCTTTATCGGCGGCGGCATCACGCCGAAGCTGCTGGACTTCGCCAGGCGCAGCAATTTGATCCAGCGTTTCCTGGACAAGGGACGCATCGCCGGCCTGCTGGCGCCGGTGCCGATTTCCGTCATCATGGATGAACGTGCCGCGCTCTATGGCGCGCGCCGCCAATTCGATCGCGAGGCTTCATGAGTGGTCCGATCTCCGCTTTCAACCTGCTGAAAGGCATCCGCGCCTTGCCGGTTGTCGCCGTCGAGCATGCGGAGGATGCCGTGCCGCTGGCGGACGCCTTGGCGGAGGGCGGCCTGACCGCGATCGAGCTGACCTTGCGCACCGCGGCGGCGTTCGACGCGATCGCCCGGCTGCAGAAGGAGCGGCCGAACCTGCTGATCGGCGTCGGCACCATCACCACCGGCGCGCAGATGAAGAAATGCGCCGCGCTGGGCGTGAAGTTCGCGGTCTCGCCCGGCATCACGTCGGCGCTGCTGGAGATCGCGCTGGAACTGAAGATGCCGTTCCTGCCGGGCACCGCGACCGCGTCCGACGTGATGCTGGGCATCCAGTACGGCTGGTCGGAGTTCAAGTTCTTCCCGGCCGAGGCGGCCGGCGGCACGGCCATGCTGAAATCCTGGCAGGGGCCGTTCCCCGACATGCGCTTCTGCCCGACCGGCGGCATCACGCCGCAGAATGCCGGGCACTATCTTGCGCTCGGCAACGTGGTGATGGTCGGCAGCTCGTCCATGCTTCCCGCCGACGCGGTGAAGCGCAAGGACTGGGCGGAGATCGCGAAGCGCTCGCGCGGCTTCACCGACACACTGGCCGGCATCACGCACGCCTGAACTTTCCGAAGCAGTGGCCCCAAAAGAAAGGCGCCCGGAGGGGATGTCTCCGGGCGCTTACTTCAGACCGATGCCCGTTGGGGACGGATGGGTGTCGCGCACCGGCTGATGAGTAAGAGTAAAATCCCGCGAGCGGATTCGCGTCTGTGATGGGCATCACAGCCGCCCTGGGGTCCATACGATGTCACGGAAGCTTCGCGAAGAGCGTCAGCCTGCGTCGATCGGCGGCTGGTTCGCCATCGGAAGGCATTTATTGCGCAGCTTTAATGCCTTGCGGACCGTTCTTAACGTTTCTGTCCGGCGGGTGAAGAGGGCTGAACAGGCATGGGATCTCCCCACCCAAGCTTCCGGGCTGCCTTGAAGGCGCCGCCATCGCGCTTGGC
>DASZQC010000040.1:0-2342 GCA_035549815.1 Dongiaceae bacterium | reverse complement strand
AGCACCTGCTCGAAATCGGTGCCGAGATCACGCAGCATCAGGCCGAAGGCGTAGAGCATGCCCTTGGTGCGATAGAACTTGTCGTCGGCCTGGAAATCGATCCAATCGCCGGAATGCTGGTCGATCTGTAGTTCGATGGTGTTGGACGCGGCACCCAGATCCTTGCCGATGCGATCGAGGGTGCCGATCAGGTTGTCGGCGCGGGGCTCGAACGCCGCTTGCCCACGCGCCAGCCGGTCGTTGTATTTCAGCAGCGAGCGCATGGCGGCGAGATACTGGTCCTCCGACCCCGCGGTCGGCCACCAGGAGACACTCGGGTCCCAGACCCAGCGGTCGGGCGCGTAGTTGAGCGCGCCGCGTGCATCGGTCAGGTCGGCATCGGCGCTGGACGAACCGCGGGCGCGGCCGATCTGGTCCGCCATCTCAGTGGCGAAGCGGCGCAGCGCCTCCTGAATGCCGATCTGGAAATTGGGCATGTTGTCGAGTGCTGCGCCCGGCAGGAAGAACGGATCATTGGCCGGCCAGGGGCTGTCGCCGACCTCCCGCTGCAGCAGGGCCGCCGCGACGGCGACCGCCTTGCTGCCGCCCTGGGGCACGCTGGTCGCGGTGAAAGCCGGGTCGTCATGGATCCGGTGCACGATGATCATGCCGACCGGGTAATAGAGCACGATGGCGGCCAGCAGCACGAGGCCGGCCCATTTCGCGCGGCGCAGCCATTTCCTGGCCCGGCTCGGGGCGAGCGGGTCATCCGCTGGGGCGTCGAGAAACGGATCGGCGGTCATCGGGTCGGCTCCACACGCATAGAGACGGGCTGATTATACCCCTTCAGCAAGTGGTGTCGCTGCGGCCGTGTGGCAAGTTCGAGGGTGATTGCACTCTCACCCCCCCTCCCCCGTTCCGGTGGAGGGATTACGAGCGTGGGGGAGTGGGTGAGTGGCGCGATGATCAGTGCAGAAAGCCGACGATTTCCTCGGCCTGGCGCATGATCGGCTGGGTGATGGCCCGGGCGCGTTCGGCGCCCTTGCGCAGCAGGGCGTCGATCTCGTCCGGGTGGTTCAGCAGGCGCTTCATCTCGGCATTGATCGGGCCCAGCTTGGCGACCGCGAGGTCGGTCAGCTCGCCCTTGAACTTGGAGAATTCGGTCCCGGCAAAGCGGTTCACCACTTCCGCCAGGGTCACGTCCGACAGGGAGGCGTAGATCGACAGCAGGTTGAAGGCTTCCGGCCGCGCCGCGTCAGCCTCCGCCTTCACCGCGCCCTTCTCGTCCAGCGTCTCCGGGCCGGGCAGGGCGTTGGGATCGGTCTTGGCCTTGCGGAACTTGAGCGCGATGGTGTCGGCATCGTCGGTCATGTTGATGCGGCTGTAGTCGCTCTCGTCCGACTTGGACATCTTCTTGGTGCCGTCGCGCAGCGACATGATGCGCGCCGCCGGCCCGCCGATCACCGGCTCCGGCAGCGGGAAGAAGTCGATTTTGTAGTCGTGGTTGAACTTCTGGGCGATGTCGCGAGCCAGCTCCAGATGCTGCTTCTGGTCCTCGCCCACCGGCACATGCGTCGCCTTGTAGGCCAGGATGTCGGCCGCCATCAGCACCGGATAGGTGTAGAGGCCGACCGAGGCGTTCTCGCGGTTCTTGCCGGCCTTTTCCTTGAACTGGGTCATGCGGTTCAGCCAGCCCAGGCGCGCGACGCAATTCAGGACCCAGGCGAGCTGCGCATGGTCGCCGTTCTGGCTCTGGGCGAAGATGATGGAGCTTTTGGGGTCGATGCCGGCGGCGATGTAGGCAGCACCCACCTCGCGCGTCGCCTGGCGCAAAGCCGCCGGGTCCTGCCACAGGGTGATGGCGTGCAGATCGACGATGCAATAGATGCACTCGTAATCCTTCTGCATCCGCACCCAGTTCCGGACCGCGCCCAGGTAATTGCCGAGATGGAGGTTTCCGGTCGGCTGGGCGCCGGAGAAGATGCGGTTCATGGCGGGACTTTCACGCTGAAAACTGGCCTGATCGCCGCGCCCAGGAATAGCCCAGGGGATAACCAGGGGCGCGGGTGGCGGCTTTATTGCCGCCTCTCCCGTGGCCGGGCAAGGGGTTTTGCCGCTTCCGCCCCGCCCAATCGACGGTTTGGTGACGGTTTCGCGTCGGGAAGCCCTTGGAAACACGGCCGTTTCCGCCCTTCAACCCACCTTGAACCCCCACTGAACCCGGCGGTAATGGGATTGAAGAAGCCTCCAACCACCATCATATTATGCGGCGGGGAAGGGGACACTGATGTTCCCTGGCTGGAACAAGGAGCGAACGCATGGCCATCGGCCCACAGAGAGACTATTCGGCCCGCACGGTGCAG
>DASZQC010000039.1:0-13237 GCA_035549815.1 Dongiaceae bacterium | reverse complement strand
ACCGGACCGTTTTCTATCCTATGGGCGGCGGCCAGCCCGGCGATGTCGGGTTCTTGCACCTCGCCAATGGCGACACGGTCGAGATCGCCGACACGGTCAAGGGCGTCAATCACGAGGACGTGGTGCATGTGCCAAAGGCCGGTTCCGCCCTGCCGCAGGTGGGCGACAAGGTCCATGCCGAGATCGACTGGGAGCGGCGCTATCGCCTGATGCGCATGCATACCTGTCTGCATCTGCTGAGCGCGGTCATCAAGGGCGACGTGACCGGCGGCCAGGTCGGCGACGGCAAGGGCCGCCTGGATTTCAACCTGCCGGACCAGAGCCTGGACAAGGACGCCATCACCGAGGAGATCAACCGCCTGGTCTCCGAGGATCACGAGGTGAAAACGCGCTGGATCACCGACGAAGAGATGGCGGCACAGCCGGAGCTGGTGCGCACCATGTCGGTGAAGCCGCCGACCGGCACCGGCAAGGTGCGCCTGCTGAACATCGTGGACGTGGATTTGCAGCCTTGCGGCGGCACCCATGTGGCGCGCACCGGCGAGATCGGCGCGGTCGAGGTCACCAAGATCGAGAACAAGGGCAAGATGAACCGGCGCGTGAACCTGTCCTTCGTCGTCACGGGTGGCCTGTGACCGAGTACACCCATCCCGAAAGCCTCGTCTCCACCGAATGGCTGCAGCGCAATCTGAGCCAGCCGGACCTGCGCATCGTCGATGCCACCTATTACCTGCCGATGCAAAACAAGAACGCCAAGGCCGAGTATCTGGAGCGGCACATCCCCGGTGCGATCTTCTTCGATCTCGACGATATCTCGGACACGACGAGCACCCTGCCCCACATGCTGCCGCCGCCGGAGAAATTTGCCTCGCGCGTGCGCAAGCTGGGGCTAGGCGACGGCAACCGCATCGTCGTCTATGACGCGCAGGGCATGATGAGCGCCGCCCGCATCTGGTGGATGTTCCGCATCTTCGGCGCGCGCGAGGTGGCGATCCTGGATGGCGGCCTGCCGAAATGGCTGGCCGAGGGCCGCCCGGTGGACGACGGCCAAGTCACGCTGCAGGAACGCCATTTCACCGCGCGCCTCGACAACACGCAGGTGCGCAGCAAGGACCAGATCGCCCGCAACCTGGACAGCAAGCGCGAGCAGGTGCTGGATGCCCGCACCGCCGGCCGCTTCCATGCCACCGAGCCGGAAATCTGGCCCGGCCGCCGCTCCGGCCACATTCCCGGCGCCTACAATTTGCCCTACGGCCAGTTACTGAAGCCGGACATGACCTTCAAGGATGCCGACACACTGCGCGGACTCTATGAGAAAGCCGGCATCGACCTGAAGAAGCCAATCGTCACCTCCTGCGGCTCCGGCATCACCGCTTGCGTGCTGGCGTTCGGCCTGCACTTGATCGGCCATCGCGATGTCGCCGTGTATGACGGGTCGTGGGCGGAATGGGGCCTGCCCGGCGACACGCCGGTCGCGACCTGAGCGGGGGCTGGGCATGGGAATGGACATCCGCCCCTATGCCGTGGGCGACTTCGCTGCGGTGGTCGCGCTGTGGGACGCCACCGGCATCAGCATCCATTACAACGACCCGGCCAAGGATATCCCGCGCATGCTGGCGACGCACGATTGCCAGCTTTATGTCGGCACCGAGGATGGCCGCGTGATCGGCTCGATCATGGTGGGCCACGAGGGCCATCGCGGCTGGCTCTACAAACTGGCGGTGGCGCCGGACCAGCGCGGCAAGGGCTATGGCGAAGCCCTGGTGCGCCAGGCGGAGCGCTGGATGGCGGCGCGCGGCGTGCCGAAATGCAATTTGATGATCCGCGACACCAATCTGAAGGTCCGCGCCTTCTATGAGCGCCTGGGCTACGCCAAGGCCGACCGCACGGTGATGGAACGCTGGCTGAAGGACGTCGACATGGCGCCGGCCGAGCTCGACGTCGTCACCACCTTCATGGAGATGACAGAGCGTCCGACGCGGCCGACCGTGCCCTGCCCGCCCGGCCAATATGCGGTGATGCGCTGCGAGCGACCGTCGGTTGGTTTCTATCGCTATCTCTACAACATCGTCGGCGAACGCTGGATGTGGGCCGACCGCCGACGCATGAGCGACGAACAACTGGCGGCCGAGATCCAGGCCGAGGGCATCGAGATCTATGTCCTCTATGCCAGCGGCGAACCGGCCGGCTATGTCGAGCTGGACCGGCGCCACAAGCCCGATATCCGCATCGCCTATTTCGGCCTGGCGCCATCCTTTATCGGCCGCGGCCTGGGCCGCTATCTGCTCGGCTGGGCCATCGACCAGGCCTGGTCGTACGGGCCGGAGCGGCTGCTGGTCAGCACCTGGTCGTTCGACCATCCGCGCGCCTTCGCCAACTATCAGCGCGCCGGCTTCCGCCCCTACAAGCAGGAGCGCGGCAAGATGCGCGATCCGCGCCTGGAAGGGCTGATCCCGATGGACGTGGAAGCGCGTCTCGCGCCTCCGGTGAGCGCGTGAAGCCGCCGCAACTGCAGCGCGTCGCCGAGATCGACCGGCAACTGGTCGAGATCGAGATCGACGGCTGGCAGTTGAGCGCCATGGTGGGCGACACGATCCTGGTCGCGATGCTGACGCAACGCGGCCTATTGCGACAGAAACAGGAGGGCGAAGCCGCCGGGGCCGGCTTCTGTCTGATGGGGGCCTGCCAGGATTGCTGGGTCTGGCTGGAGGATGGGCGCCGCGTGCGCGCATGCACGACCTATGTGGAGCCCGGCCTGCGCATCCGCACCACATGGCCGGACCAGATCTTCGCATCCTGATCGTCGGCGCCGGCCCGGCCGGCCTGCGCGCGGCGGAGTTGCTCGCCGGCGCGGGCTGCATGCCCATCCTGGTCGACGAGGCGCCGCGCATCGGTGGCCAGATCTATCGCCAGCCGCCGCGCGTGCCCGGCTTCACCCGCCCGGCCAAGGAACTCTACGGGGCCGGCGCCGACCGCGCCAAGGATCTGTTCGTCGCCTTCGACCGCATCCGCCACAAGATCGACTACCGCCCCTCCAGCCTGGTCTATGACCTGATCGACAACCGCGCGGTGATCGCGAGCGAAGGCAAGAGCGCCGAGGTCCAGTTCGACGCCTTGATCCTGGCGACCGGGGCCATGGACCGCATCGTGCCGGCGCCCGGCTGGACCCTGCCCGGCGTCTATTCGCTGGGTGGCGCGCAGATTGCGCTGAAGCATCAGGGTTGCACCATCGGCAACCGCGTCGCCTTCGTCGGCACTGGCCCGCTGTTGCTACTGACCGCCTATCAATATGCCCGCGCCGGCGTGGAACCGGAGGTCATCGTCCTGCCCTCGCGCCGCAGCTCTTTCCTGGCCGGATGCCTCGCCATGCTGCGCGCGCCGAAAGCGGCGGCGCGCGGGTTGCGCTGGCTGTTCGGCCTGAAGCGGCGCGGCGTCCCGATGCTGTTCGACCATCGGCTGGAGCGCGTGCTGGGCGACGGCATGGTGACCGGAATCCAGGTGAAGAGCCGCCGCGGCAAGCTGCGCGAGTTCGAATGCGATGCCGTGGCGCTGGGCTATGGCCTGCAGTCGGAGACGCAATTGGCCGACCTTGCCGGGCTGAAATTCGGCTTCGACGCGACGCAACGCCAATGGCTGCCGGAGAGCGACGCCTTCGGCCGAGCGACGGTCCGCACCGACGTCTATCTGGCTGGCGACGGCAATGGCATTCTCGGCGCCGACGCGGCCGAAGCGCGCGGACGCTTGGCCGCCCATGCCTTGCTCACCGACAACAAGATCGAGACCCCCTACTACCGGCCGGAAGCCGACTTGGCCCTCGTGGCGCGGTGGCAGCGTTTGCAAGCGGCCTTGCGCCGCGCCTTCGCTTTGCCCGCCGACCTCTTCATGCGCGTGCCGGACGATGCACTGCTCTGCCGCTGTGAAACGGTCCGGGCCGGCGACTATCGCGGCATCGCCGGCCTGATGGGTGCGCGGGAGTTGAACCGCGCCAAGGCCTATTCGCGCGTCGGCATGGGGCGCTGCCAGGGCCGGTTGTGCGGTCACGCGGCGGCGGAAATCCTGGCCGGCACCCTCGGCGTCAGCCTGGACAGCGTCGGCCGCCTGCGCGGCCAGGCGCCGGTGAAGCCGGTGACGGTCGGTGCGGTGGCGGCCAAAGATCTTGACGGGCGCACACCATGACTGCCCTCCCCACCAATGCGCGCGCTGCGCCCAAGAGCGACGTGCTCATCGTCGGCGGTGGCATCGCCGGCTGCGCAACCGCCCTGCTGCTGGCCCGGCGCGGCAAGAAGGTGACGCTGCTGGAGCGCGACCAGGTCGGTATCCGCGCCAGCGGCGTCAATTTCGGCGGCGTGCGGCAGAACGGGCGCGATCTGCGCGAGCTGCCCCTCGCCATGCGAGCCCGCGCCATGTGGGATCACCTGCCGGAGCTGATCGGCTTCGACGGCGAGTTCCGCGCGACCGGCAATCTGCGCCTCGCCAGCGACGACGAGCGCGGCCAGCAGCTCGCGACCTTCTACCGCCAGGCGACCGGACTAGGGCTGAAGCTGGAACAACTCGGCCGCGACCAGTTGAGGGCGCGCTTTCCCTGGCTCTCGAACAAGCCGGTCTTCGGCGTGCTCTGCCCCGATGACGGCCACGCCAATCCGCGCCTGGTCGGCCCGGCGTTCGGCTCGGCGGCGCAGGAGGCCGGCACGAACGTCATCGAGCATGCCGAGGTCACCGAAGGTTCCTATGCCAGCGGCGAGTTCAGCCTGCGCACCTCGGACGGCCGCACCTTCTCCGCTCCCGTGCTGGTCAATTGCGCCGGCGCCTGGGCCGGCACGATCGCCGGCTGGTTCGACGAGCCGGTCACACTGATCCCGGAGATCCCGCAGGTGCAGGTGACGGAGCCCTTGCCCTATCGCATCCAGCCGGTATTGGGCTTCGTCGGTGGCGATTTCTATCTGCGGCAGACCTTGCGCGGCAACATCCTGTTCGGCTCCGGCCAGGGCCGCGCCAGCCCTGACATCCTGCGCAGCCGGCCGCTGCCGGAGATGATGCGGCGCGGCGCGCAGATCGCCGTCGATTTCATCCCATCGCTGGCGCGCGTGCCGATCATCCGTTCCTGGACCGGCGTGGACGGGGATACATCGGACGGCGTCTGCGTGCTCGGCCAGAGCGAGACCCATCCCGGCCTGTTCCACGCTTTCGGCTTCAACGGCCACGGCTTCCTGCTCGGCCCCGCGGTCGGCGCGGTGCTGCGCGAACTGATCCTGGAGGGGCGGACCCAGACGGATGTCAGCGGGCTGGGGATCGGGCGGTTCAGACAGGGAAGAATGAATCCGCCGACCACCGAAAATTGAGCACCAATCCCCGCACCAGCTTCGTCATGCCAGGGCTTGGCCCTGGCATCCACGAGTTTGCCTGCCACTCCCCGGTTTTGCACACAGAAACTCGTGGATGGCATGGCCAAGCCATGCCATGACGCGGAGAGGGTGTCGGCGACTCAGTGATGCAAAATCTGGCTCAAGAACAGCTTGGTGCGCTCGGACTTCGGATGCAGGAAGAACTCTTCCGGCGTGTTCTGCTCGATGATTTCGCCGCGATCCATGAAGATCACGCGGTTGGCGACGGTGCGGGCGAAGCCCATCTCGTGGGTGACGCACAGCATGGTCATGCCGGAACGCGCCAGCTCCACCATCACCTCGAGCACTTCCTTGATCATCTCAGGATCCAGGGCCGAGGTCGGCTCGTCGAACAGCATGACCTTCGGGTTCATGCACAGCGACCGGGCGATGGCGACGCGCTGCTGCTGGCCGCCGGAGAGTTGGCCAGGATATTTCTTCGCCTGCTCCGGGATGCGCACGCGCTGGAGGTAGTGCATCGCCACCTCTTCCGCTTCCTTCTTCGGCATCTTGCGGACCCAGATCGGCGCCAGGGTCAGGTTCTCCAGCACGGTCAGATGCGGGAACAGGTTGAAATGCTGGAACACCATGCCGACTTCGCGGCGCACCTGCTCGATGTTCTTCAGGTCATGCGACAGCTCGGTGCCGTCGACCACGATCTTGCCACGCTGATGCTCTTCCAGGCGGTTGATGCAGCGGATCATGGTGGACTTGCCGGAACCGGACGGCCCGCAGATCACGATGCGCTCGCCTTTATAGACGGTCAGGTTGATGTCCTTGAGGACGTGGAACTGGCCGTACCATTTATTGACGCCGGAGAGCTCGATCATGACGTCGGTGCCGACCTTGAGCTCGCCGGCTGGTTTCGCCTGCACTGCGGGTACTGCGGTCATGGGAAATCTTCTCCCCTTCCCTAGCGTTTCTTGTGGCCGGTATGCAGCTTGCGCTCCAGATACATGGAGTAGCGCGACATGGAGAAGCAACATACCCAATAGACGATGGCGCAGAACGTATAGCCGGTCAGCTCGACGCCGACCCAGTTGGCATCCTTGAAGCCCGCGCGCACCATGTTGAGGAAATCATAGAGGCCGACCATGGAAACCAGGGTCGTGTCCTTGAAGAAGCCGATGAAGGTATTGACGATGGTCGGAATGGCGATGCGCAGCGCCTGCGGCAGCACGATCAGCCGCATCATCTGCCAATAGCCAAGGCCCAGCGCCTGCGCGCCTTCATACTGTCCCTTCGGGATCGCCTGCAGGCCGCCGCGCACCACCTCCGCCATATAGGCGGAGACGAACGCCGTGGTGCCGACCAGCACGCGCAACAGCACGTTGACGTCCATGTCCGGCGGCAGGAACAACGGCACCATCAGGTTGGCCATGAAGATAACCGTGATCAGCGGCACGCCGCGCACGAACTCGATGAAGATCACGCACAGCAGGTGCACCACCGGCAGGTTCGAGCGCCGGCCGAGCGCCAGGATGATGCCGACCGGCAGCGACAGCACGATGCCGACCAAGGCAATCACCAGGGTCAGCATGAAGCCACCCCACTGGTCCGTCGTCACCGATGACAGTCCCAACCCGCCGCGCAGCAGCCAGAAGGCCAGGATCGGGAAGATGACGAAGAACAGGACCGCGGCATGCCGGCGGAACCGTTCCGGCCCGCCCAGCAATCCATAGATGCCGACTGCGCCGATGGCGAAGGCCAGGACCACGCGCCAACGTTCCGGTTCCGGATAGAAGCCGAAGATGAACTGGCCGATGCGCGCCTGCACGAAGATCCAGCAGGCGCCGCCCGGCGCGCAATCGGCGAATTTCGGCGCCCGGTCGCCAACGATCACTTCCGGCGGATAGGTCCAGGTCGCGCTGAAGATCGCCCAGTCGAGCAAGGGCGGCACCACGAAATAGATCAATGCCACCGACAGGAGAGTCAGGACGATGTCGAGCGGGGAGGCGAAGAAATTGTCGCGCACCCAGGCGATCGGACCCGCCACCGATGCCGGCGGCGGCAGGTCCGGCTTGCGCTCTTCAACGGGTGGGGCGGAGAGAGTCTCGTCGGTCATCGCCGCCCCCTATCGTTCCACCAGCGCGATGCGCCGGTTGTACCAGTTCATCAGCCACGAGATGATCAGGCTGAGGCTGAGGAAGAAGGCCATGAGGATGGCGACATTCTCCACCGCGCGGCCGGTCTGGTTCTGCGCCGTGCCGATGATCGAGTAGAGATCCGGATAGCCGATGATGCCCGCGAGCGTGGAGTTCTTGGCGATGTTCAGATACTGGCTCGTCATCGGCGGAATGATGATGCGCAGCGCTTGAGGAATGATGACCAGCCGCAGGTTCCAGCGCGACTTGAGGCCGAGGGCCAGCGCCGCCTCGGTCTGGCCGTGGCTGATAGCCAAGATGCCGCCGCGCACGATTTCGCTGATGAAGGCGGCGGTATAGGTCGTCAGGCCCAGGACCAGCGCCGCCAGCTCCGGCTGCAGCACCAAGCCGCCCTGGAAATTGAATCCCTTGAGCTCGGGTATCTCCCAGGATACCGGGCTGCCCAAAGCGAGACCGACCAGCGTCGGCAGCACAATGATCAGCCCCAGCCCCGCCAGGATGCCGGGGAATTGCTGCCCGGTCGCTTCCTGGCGTTTCTTCGCCCAGCGGCGCAGAGCAACCGCGCCGATGACGGCGATGATCAAGGCAACGAACACAATGCCGAAATCCGCTTCCGCCACCGGACGCGGCGTGTAGATGCCGCGGTTGCTGAGGAAGATCGTATCCCAGAAGTTGACCGCCTGCCTTACGTTCGGGAACAGCTTGCTGATGGCGACGTACCAGAACAGCAACTGCACGAGCAGCGGCACGTTGCGCAGCGTCTCGACATAGACCGTGGCGATGCGCGAGACGAGGTAGTTGCGCGACAGGCGCATCACGCCGACCAGCAGGCCGAGGATGGTTGCGAGCACGATGCTGATCGCCGATACCAGCAGCGTGTTCAGCATGCCGGTCACGATCAGCCGGCCGATGGTGGAGTCCAGATCGACGGGGATCAGCGAGAAGCTGATGGCGAAGCCGCCGGTCGCTCCGAGGAAGTCGAACCCGAGCGGAATGCCGAGTGTCCGCAGGTTCGCGATCATGTTGATGACGATGAACGCGACCACCAGAAGCAGCACGGCGATGACCACCGCCTGCCAGAGGATCGCGCGCTTGCGCTCGTCGCGCCACCACGCGACGTGCGGCGTATGACTGGAATGACCAGCGCTCAGATCGGCCAAGTCTCACCTCCTCAGGATTGAGGCGGGAATCCCCCAAAGCGCCAACGCCCGGCGAAGCGTGCCGGGCGTTGGTCTTTCAAGCAGTCTTTAGCGGATCGGCGGTGCGTATTGCAGGCCGCCCTGGGTCCACAGCGCGTTCAGTCCGCGCTCCAGTCCCAGCGGAGTGTTCTTGCCGACGTTGCGCTCGAACGCCTCGCTGTAATTGCCGACCTGCTTCAGGATGTTGTAGGCCCAGTCGCCCGAGAGGCCGAGGCCCTCACCCATCTTGCCGTCGACGATGCCCAGCATGCGCTGGATTTCCGCATCGGCGCCTTCGACGCCGTTGGCGTTCTTGGCCTTCACGTCATCGACGTTGGCCGAGGTGATGCCCTTTTCCTCGCCGATCAGCATCACGAAGTGCGCCCAACGGACGATGTCGGCCCACTGGCTGTCGCCATGGCGAACGACCGGACCCAGCGGCTCCTTGGAGATGATCTCCGGCAGGATGATGTGGTCGGCCGGGGCCTTCAGGCCGGTGCGCTCTGCGGCGAGGCCGGAGGCATCCGTCGTGTAGGCGTCGCAACGGCCTTCGTCATAGGCGGCGCGCGCCTGGTCGCTTTCCTTGAACTTCACCGGCTGGGTGCCGAGGCCGTACTGCTTGTCGAAGTCACCCAGGTTCTTTTCCGTGGTGGTGCCTTCCTGCACGCAGACGGTGGCGCCCTTCAGCTCCTTCGCGCTGGAGATGCCGAGATCCTTGCGGACCATGAAGCCCTGGCCGTCATAATAATTGACCGCGACGAAATCCAGACCGAGCTGGCTGTCGCGCGACAGGGTCCAGGTGGAGTTGCGGGACAGCACGTCGACTTCGCCGGACTGCAACGCGGTGAAGCGCTGCTCGGCATTCAACGGCTTGTATTCGACGGCGTCGGCATTGCCGAACACCGCCGCGGCAACGGCCTTGCAGAGGTCGATGTCCAGACCGGCCCACACGCCCTGGTCGTTCGGCGCCGCGAAGCCGGCCAGACCGGTGTTGACGCCGCATTTCACCTTGCCCGCCGCTTTCACGCTTTCCAGCGTCGAAGCCGCGTGCGCCGCCGTTGACATCCCCGCCAACAGCGCAACGCTGGCAACCAGATACTTGATCTTCATTGTTGTAGTCCTTCCCTGTGGTGGCTCTCTTCTTTCTTTTTCCTCCGGTCACGCTGATACCAACAGACAGGAGGCCTAACTGCCCTTTTACACATTCCGGCTGGATGCTACAAGCATTCTTCCCTCGCTAGGTGTGGAATAACAGTTGGGAAATCATGGGCATGTCCGAGCCGGGCGCCAAAGACCGCACGATCGCCACGCACGCCGGAAACCGGCCCCACGACAATAGCGGGGTGGTTAATCCGCCGATCTACCGTGCCTCGACAATCCTGTTCCCGACGGTCCGGGAGATGCGGGATTCCTACAAGCAGAAATATACGGCGATCACCTACGGCCGCGACGGCACGCCCACCCAGCGCCTGCTGGAGGAAGCCATCTGCCAGTTGGACGGTGCCGAGCGCGCGGTCATCGTGCCGTCCGGACTGGCGGCCGTCTCCGCGGCGCTGATCGCCAACCTGGGGCCGGGCGACCATCTGCTGATGGTGGATACGGCCTACGAGCCGACCCGCCTTCTGTGCGTCAATTTCCTGGTCAAGATCGGGGTCGAGGTCACCTATTACGACCCGATGGTCGGCGCCGGCATCGACGCGCTGATCCGGCCGAACACCAAGGTCGTCTATCTGGAAAGCCCCGGCTCCCTCACCTTCGAGACCCAGGACGTCCCGGCCATCGTCGCCGCGGCGAGGGCGCGCGGCTGCCTGACCATCGCCGACAACACCTGGGCGACGCCGCTCTATTTCAAGCCGGCGAAGCTTGGCGTTGATATGACGGTCTATGCGGCGACCAAATATCTCTGCGGCCACTCCGACATGATGCTGGGCATCGTCACCTGCCGCGAGGATATGCACACCAAGATCGCGAAGATGGCTTACAGCGTGATGGGACATGCCGTCTCCGGCGACGATTGCTACATGGCGATGCGCGGCCTGCGCACTCTGCACGCCCGTCTGACCCAGCACCAGGAGACCGCCTTGCTGCTGGCCCGTTGGCTGACCGAGCGGCCGGAGGTGGAACAGGTGCTGCACCCGGCGCTGGAGGATACGCCGGGCCACGAATTCTGGATGCGCGACATGCGCGGCGCGTCGGGCCTGTTCGGCGTGGTGCTGAAACCGCATGCGCCGGAGCGGATCGAGGCCATGCTGGACGGCATGCGCCTGTTCGGCATGGGCTTCAGTTGGGGCGGCTATGAGAGCCTGATGATCCCCGCCAGCCTGTCACAGACGCGCACGGCAAAGCCGTGGCATGCCAACGGCCGCACCTTGCGCATCCATGCGGGGCTGGAAGACCCCGCCGATCTGATCGCCGATCTGGAGGCAGGCCTCAACCGCCTCGCCGGCAAGTGAGAACGTCATGAGCAAAACTCAAGCCGCCCCGCAAGAAATCATCGCGGCCATCGCCTTCGATTCCAGCGGCCTGGTGCCGGCGATCGCGCAGCAGCACGACACCGGCGAAGTGCTGATGATGGCCTGGATGAACGCCGATGCGGTGCGCGAGACGCTGGAGACCGGTCGCGTCTGCTACTGGTCGCGCTCGCGCGGCAACCTGTGGCGCAAGGGCGAAACCTCCGGCCAGGTGCAGAAGCTGGTGGAGATGCGCGTCGATTGCGACAATGACTGCCTGCTGCTGCTGGTCGACCAGACCGGCGTCGCTTGCCACACCGGCCGACGCTCCTGTTTCTTCACCGCCATCCGGGACGGCAAGGCCCAGGTGATCGCCGACGTGGTGACGCCGCCGGAGCAGCTCTATCGATGAGCGCTCCGCTTACCCTCGCGCATTGCCGCGACCTCGACGCGCGCGATGCGCTGGCGCCGCTGCGCGATCGCTTCATCCTGCCGGACGGGATCATCTATCTGGACGGCAATTCGCTCGGCGCCCTGCCAAGGGAGACCGAGGCGCGCGTGCGCGACGTGATCACGCGCCAGTGGGGCGGCGACCTGATCAAGAGCTGGAACAAGCATGACTGGATCGGCCTGCCGCGCCGCGTCGGCGCCAAGATCGCGAAACTGATCGGCGCCCGCGACCACGAGGTGGTGGTGGCGGATTCCACCTCGCTCAACGTGTTCAAGGCGCTGCACGCCGCCTTGGCGCACCGGCCGGGCCGGCGCGTCATCCTGTCCGACGACGGCAATTTCCCGACCGATCTCTATATGGCCCAGGGCCTGGCCGAGCTGCTGGACGACAAGCATGAGCTGATCGTCGTGCCTTCGGACCAGATCGCGCAGGCGCTGAGCGACGACGTCGCCGTGCTGATGTTGACCGAGGTGAACTACCGCACCGGCCGGCGCCATGACATGAAGGCGCTGACCATGGCCGCGCATGAGGCCGGCGCGCTGGTGCTGTGGGACCTGGCCCATTCCGCCGGCGCCTTCCCGGTCGACATCAATGGCTGCGATGCCGATTTCGCGGTCGGCTGCGGCTACAAATATCTGAATGGCGGACCGGGCGCGCCGGCCTTCATCTTTGTCGCCGACCGCTGGCAGGGCGCGGCGACGCAGCCTTTGTTCGGCTGGATGGGGCACGACGCGCCCTTCGCCTTCGATCTCGACTACCGCCCGCGCGGCGGACCAGGCGATAGCATAGGGCGCTTCCTGGTCGGCACGCCGCCGATCCTGAGCCTGGTGGCGCTGGAATCCGGGCTGGACCAGTTCGCCGGCGTGGACATGGCGGCGGCGCAGCGAAAATCCATCGCGCTGGGCGATCTGTTCATTGCCCTGGTGGAGCAGGAGCTGGCGGGCCACGGCCTAGCCCTCGCCTCGCCGCGTGACGGAGCCATGCGGGGCAGCCAAGTCTCCTTCCGCCATCCGGAGGGCTATCCGATCATGCAGGCCCTGATCGACCGCGGTGTCATCGGCGATTTCCGCGCGCCGGACATCCTGCGCTTCGGCTTTACCCCGCTTTATGTCCGGTTCGAGGATGCCTGGGCGGCCGTACAGCACCTGCGCGCGGTCATGGTCGAACAGGCCTGGCAGCGGCCGGAATTCCGCCGCCGAGCCGCCGTCACCTAGCCCTTAACCGCCGCCCTGGGACTGGATTTTCAGGAGCCGGCGGGGCAACATGCGCCCCGGTTGAAATGGAAGCGAGCTCGCGATGAAGCCGATCTTCGTGATGGTCAAATGCGAACCGGGCACGGCCTATGACGTCGCCGCCCAGGCGTTGGACACGATCGAGGAGGTGGGCGAGCTTTATTCGATCTCCGGCCAATATGACTTGCTGGTCAAGTGCAACCTGGCGAGCGAAACCGATGTCGGCCGCTTCGTCACGTCGCGGCTGCAGACGCTGCCCAACGTGAAGGACACTTTGACCATCATCACGTTCAATGCGTTCACGTAAAGAAACGCAGCAGATCAGGTAGAGGGGGTTAGACATGAGTTTCCGCAAACACGCGCTGCTCGGCGCGACCGCGATGCTGGCAATCAGCATGGCGCTCGCCGGCTGCGGCGAGGAGAAGAAAGAGGAACAGGCG
>DASZQC010000038.1:0-2610 GCA_035549815.1 Dongiaceae bacterium | reverse complement strand
GGGGTGGGGGTTGATCGAGGTCACGATGCCTCAGTTCATGTCGTAACGGCCGTCGAACACCTCAAATCGAAAAATCCAGACGTTCCTGCGCGTCGGTGCGGATGCCGACGGCCTGCGCCTTCTGGCACAGATCCTCGAGCGTCACGTCGTCCAGCTCGGTCAGCAGCTTGCGCTGCAGATCGCGCCACAAGGGCCGCACGATCTCCAGCCCGACGCGCGAGCCGCTGGCCGTCGCGATCGGGTCGGGCGCGCCCTCGAACTGGCGCACCGCGCGCACGATCTCGCCCAAATTGATGCGCCGCCGCTCGCGCGCCAGTTGATAGCCGCCCTTGGGCCCGCGATGGCCGGCGAGGATTCCGCTGCGCACCAGATGCTGCAGTACCTGCTCCAGGTAGCGGCGCGGAATCCCCTGGCGCGCGGAGATGTCGCCCGATTGCACCGGCTGCGAGCCGCCATAATAGGCGATATCGAGCACGGCCTCGATCGCGAACAGCAAGCGTTTCGATGGATGCAGCAACTTGTAGCCCCTGTTTCAGACTTTTCTTGTGGTCTTATTGTGCCCCAGCGACCAATGCGGCGGCGATGCCGGTCGAGCCGTAGCCGCCGGCGCCGCGCGCGGTCTCGTCCAACGTCTCGACAATGGTCCAGGCGATGCGCGTGACCGGCGCCACCA
The DNA here is from genome assembly GCA_035549815.1 of Dongiaceae bacterium. GTDB lineage: Bacteria > Pseudomonadota > Alphaproteobacteria > Dongiales > Dongiaceae > Dongia_A. Next base: position 1,937 of record DASZQC010000038.1, on the reverse strand, counting down.
CCATCTGGGCGATGCGGTCGCCGCGCTTCAGGGCGAAATTCTCGGCCCCGTGATTGATCAGCAGCACCTTCACCTCGCCGCGATAATCCGCGTCGATGGTGCCGGGCGAATTCAGGACCGTGATGCCGTGCTTCAAGGCCAGGCCCGAGCGCGGCCGCACCTGCGCCTCATAGCCGATGGGCAGCGCGATCGACAAGCCGGTCGGAATCAGTTGCCGCGCGCCGGGGGCGAGGGTGATCTCGCCGTCGATTGCCGCCATCAGATCGAGGCCGGCCGATTGCGCGGTGGCATAGGCCGGCAGTGGCAGATCGACGCCGTGCGCCAGGCGCTGGACGGAAACCTGTAGGTCAGCCATTGCCCACCTTGAAGAAATCGGCGACGAGCCCGGCCAGGCGCCGCGCCACGTCCTGCTTGCTGAGGCTCGGCCAGTCTTCGATGCCGGCGGCGGAGATCAGGTGGATGCGGTTGTCGTCGCCGCCAAAGGTGCCGGTGCCTTCCGACACGTCGTTGGCCAGAATCCAGTCGCAGCCCTTCTTCTTCAGCTTCGCCTGCGCATGGGCGATGACGTTCTCGGTCTCGGCGGCAAAGCCGACGACCAGGCGCGGCCGTGCGTTCTTCGACTGCGCGATGGTGGCGAGGATGTCGGGATTGGTGGCGAGCTCCAAGGACGGCGCCGCGCCGTTGCCCTTCTTGATCTTCTGGTTGCCGCGCTGCGCCGGGCGCCAATCGGCCACCGCGGCGGCAAAGATCGCCACATCGGCGGGCAAGGAGGTTTCGCAGGCGGCCAGCATCTCGGCCGCCGTCTCCACGCGGCGCAGGGTCACGCCGGCGGGATCGGCCTCCTGCGTCGGGCCGGAAACTAGGATCGTCTCCGCGCCCAGCTCGGCCAGGGCCGCGGCGATGGCGTGGCCCTGCTTGCCGGAGGAGCGGTTGGCGATATAGCGCACCGGATCGATCGGCTCATGCGTCGGGCCGGAGGTGACCAGCGCCTTGATGCCGGCCAGGCGCCGCTCGATCTTCAGCAGCGCGTCCATCGCATCCAGTATCTGCTGCGGCTCGCTCAGGCGGCCGGAGCCTTCCTCGCCGCAGGCGAGATCACCGCTGCCCGGGCCCACCACATGGATGCCGCGCGCGCGCAGGGTCGCCATGTTGGCCTGTGTCGCCGGGTTGGCCCACATCATGACGTTCATCGCCGGCGCGACCAGCACCGGCTTGTCGGTGGCGAGCAAAGCGGTGGAGGCCAGATCGTCGGCGCGGCCATGCGCCATCTTGGACAGGAGGTCGGCGCTGGCCGGCGCGACCACGATCAGGTCGGCTTCGCGCGACAGGCGGATATGGCCCATCTCGCTCTCGTCGGTCAGCGAGAACAGCTCCTGATAGACCTTGTCGCCGCTGAGCGAGGCGAAGGAGAGGGGCGTGACGAACTCGGCGCCGCCCTTGGTCAGGATCACGCGAAAGCTGTAGCCGCGCTCGCGCCCGCGCCGGATCAGCTCCAGCGACTTGTAGGCGGCGATGCCGCCCGCCACGATCAGGAGAATGCGCCTCAGAGCGGCCATGTCGCCAGATTCCACAGTTGCACACAGTATTTAATGTGGAATCACACAGGCTGCAAGGTGGCCGGCCGCCACATCATAAGATGCTGATAAAGGACATTATTTTTAACTTCGTCATCCCAAGGCTTGGTCCACGTTTGAACCAAGGAGGGGATCCACGAGCTTGCTTCCACTGACTGGGTTTCGCCGACCCGAACTCGTGGATGCCAGGGCCAAGCCCTGGCATGACGCCGAGAGATCTGCCTAAGGCAAATTCGGCCGCTCGAGCGGGATGTCCGCCGGCACGTCGGGCAGGACGTAGATGTTCTGCTCGGTGCCGCTGAAGAGCAGGCCGGCGACCAGCACGGCGATGATCAGCCACAGCCACCAATTGCTGCCCTGGCG